>NZ_JBQHVO010000023.1:0-61952 GCF_052064465.1 Niallia sp. HCP3S3_B10
CAAATCATCAGGCCAGCAAGCGTAGCGCGGTAGCCTTGACTGAACACAACACTAAAGTAACTAAATGCGACAACTATGTTGACAAACACCGAAAGCTAACCAAAGTGAAGAAGAAGACTTTAACTTCTCATCCGTAAAAGGTATACTTATTTATTCTTTTTGGGATAGCTATATCTTTGCAAATAAAAATGAGGAAGTAAAAATCCAGATTCCCGTATATGATTTTGATTCAGAGCTAAAATCCTCTAATATTAAATTAGAAAACTTTCATATTGGAGAAGTAAAAGATTTAGAGCTAACCCCTAAAAATAAATTCAAAGACTTTGACCAATATATTCTTGATATTACTCTAATTCCTGAAAAAGAGGGTCAACATAATTTAGATGATTTAAGATTAACAATTACTACAGAAGAAAATGAATATAACCAAACTTTAGGAAAGTGGAACTTTGAAATACAAGAAGAACAACTAAACAATAGTTTTCTTGAAATTAAGGGTGGGACTTTGTTAGAGAATTGGACAGATAATTATAACAATAATTTTGAATATTCAACTAACCTTCATAATATAAGCGACTCAAGTATCCTAATTAAAGATATAGAAATAAATAATCCTAGAATAAATATAGTAACTGGAATTTCACAGGATGTTTTATACAAAATGAAAGAGAACAGATTTACTATAAATCTAAATATTAACCAAACTAAAGGTAATGCCGTTATTAGACCAAAACTAGTATACAGTATAGATAACAAAGAAATGTTCATGCCACTAAATCAAGCCATCTATGCTTCAACTGTCCCTTATTCCGAGCTAGTGGAAATTTTACAAGAAAACGGAATGTTAAATAAAGAAAAATAGATAAAAAAGCACTTCCTAGATGATACATTTAGTATCTTACCAAGAGGTGCAGATGTTTGATTATGCATTGTTTGAATTTAGACTTACTTTTCTTTTTAAGATATTTACTAAATCATTGAATCATTCTTATACTAATTCGAAAGGTGACCCAAATAAGACATCCCCAATCTTTTCTTTTAATTTTAAAGGAAAGATTACGTTTGGTTTTGTCTATTTAGCGAGTCACCTTTCTACATTAAAGCTCTAATTCTCCCATTCTTAGAAGCTCTACAACAGCCTGTGAACGCCCCTTCACGCCCAGCTTCTGCATAGCATTAGAAATATGATTTCGAACTGTTTTTTCGCTTATGAATAAATCACTGGCGATTTCCTTAGTCGTTTTGTCTTGGACTAGCAGTTCAAATACTTCTCTTTCTCTTTTGGTTAATAATGGCTTGTGAGTAAATTCATTCTCCTTCAAGTAGTGTAACCCTCCTTGCCTTTGCCAGCTATGAACTTTGGGATGGGTATAGTTATAGTCTGAATATATTATGTAAAATGACACCTTGGAGTGACTGGATTTATGGAAATTGGGAAAGGTTTTTGCCTTTTTAATTTTTTCTTTTCCATTCCCTCTTTTTATTATGTATTTAGAAAAGAATTCCATTGTATAATTAGTATATATTTCCGTATTTAAACCAAGGAGGCAATGAATGAAAAAAGCATATCAGTTCGTAATTTCCGTTATAGTCATTTTTATTCTAAGTGCTTCCATCTAGGCTACAAACAGTTTTTCCAATAATAAGGAACAAGTGAAAAGAGCTGTTGAAAATCATCTTTACAATATAAGACATTACAAGCAAAAGGCTATAAAAAAAATCGAGGTTCACTACGCCATGTTTGGATTTCATGCGATTGTCATTTTCCATGATGAAAAAGATGTTGCTTATACTTATATGTATAATCTGAAAATAAAAGGGTTTATCAGCATTCAATAAGCTTAATGGAGATGCAATCTCCAGCATTATGGCCAAACATTCCGAGGAAAAGGAGTCATAATAAACTTCCTAAAAAATTAATGGTATAATGGAAAGAAAATTGCACTTGTAAATCTCTAAGTTTTGGTGATAATAATGGACTTAAACATTGAATTCTTGACTAAATTACATCAGGAGCTACTTCAGGATACATATTTTGATTATGAAGGAGAAGGTACTAGTTGTATTGACATCGTTACCATAATGGGAGCCTTATTTTATTTTGAACACCAATCAAAAAAAGCAAAAAAGGATAATAGATTAATTATTCCAGTATTCCATGCAATCCTTTGGGAAGAAAACAGACCACTACTAGAAAAACTAATAGCTTGGATATTGGATGAACCTCTTCATCTTCAATTCCAACCAATCGATACTGATCTTCTTTCACCTTCGTTTTTACTGCCTAATCAGCATGATGTAACCTTGTTTTTAGATGATTTAGATTCCATCATTGGTGTTGCGCAAAATGCAAAGTCTTCTACTGCCTCCGATTATATTAGACTAGTAAATAAGGAAAATGAAAAATCAAAGCAAGGGAAACTAGCCTCCTTCCTGAGGAGTAAAGGAACAGATTCTACTGAGATTATTACCTTAAATTCAGCGATTTCCAAGAAAATTAGAAAGCAACAATCATCAGTTAGCCTCTGTCTACTGGTTTCGATTGCTGCTGTAAAAACATTTTTCAACGGTGGGAAGTATGTATATGTTTTCCAACTGAGTAAAATGAATCCAGATCCTTCAAATGGTTTTAATATATGGAAAAAATCAATGCATCCGAATACATTTAAACATTTAAATGATATTTATGCTGGTTTGGATCTTCATTTGCAAATTCAAACTCCTATACTTTTGAAATCTGTTCAGTCTCTCATGCTTGATTTGCCTAAAGAGTATAAAATCCAAATTAAGAACACGATAAGCTGTGTACGAATGAGTAGAAATGGAGCTATTCTTCCGTGTGGAATATGTCTTTCTTGCCTGCAAAGAAAAATAGCTTTATCCTCATGCAATAGCGAAGTGTATGATACGTTCTATCACTATGATTATGAGCAAAAAATATCAGATATAGAAAACGACGGAGATCGGACAATTTTTTTGGAAAGTATTCAACAAATGGAAAGTATCTGCTCTTATTTGGAAAACAAATTACCTACGCTATCTTTAGAAGAACAATATATAGCAAAGGAATTTGCCAATGCTTATTATCAATATATGACAAAGTATCAAACGTAAAGAAAGACCACCAAAATTGGTGGTCTTTTTGATTAATGATCACTACCAAAGAAATCCTTAAACGCTTGAAAAGTTGCTTCACGGTTTAATGCTGCAATCGATGTAGTCAATGGAATTCCTTTTGGACAGGACTGCACACAGTTTTGTGAGTTACCACAATTAGCTAGTCCACCATCTCCCATAATTTCTTGCAATCTCTCTTCTTTATTCATTTCTCCAGTTGGATGAGAATTGAAAAGACGAACTTGAGAAAGTGGCGCTGGTCCAATGAAATCTGATTTGCTATTTACGTTTGGACATGCCTCTAAGCAAACTCCGCAAGTCATACATTTCGATAACTCATATGCCCATTGTCGTTTTTTTTCTGGCATTCTTGGGCCTGGTCCAAGATCATACGTACCATCAATCGGGATCCATGCTTTTACTTTCTTCAAGCTATCAAACATTCGGCTGCGATCCACTTGAAGATCACGGACGACTGGGAATGTTCTCATTGGTTCTAAACGAACCGGCTGTTCCAATTGATCAATTAGCGCCGTACAGGATTGGCGTGGTTTTCCATTAATAACCATTGAACAAGCTCCGCAAACTTCTTCTAAACAGTTCATATCCCAAGCTACTGGAGATGTTTTTTTCCCGTCGCTTGTGACAGGATTTCTGCGAATCTCCATTAATGCAGAAATTATATTCATATTAGGACGATACGGCAAAGTAAATTCTTCTACATAAGATGGTGAATTAGGGTCATCTTGTCTTTCAATTTGTAACGTTACTGTTTTTTGCTCCCCCATTTTATTTCACTCCCTCTTTTTGCTTTGAATAATCTCTTTTTCTCGGTTTGATTAAGGAGGTATCCACTTCTTGATAATGGAAATCTGGCGCCTTGTTTCCACCAACAAATTTAGCCATTGTTGTTTTTAAGAAATCTTCATCATTTCTTTCCGGGAATTCCGGCTTATAATGTGCTCCACGGCTCTCATTTCGGTTGTATGCACCAAGGGTAATCACACGTGCTAGCTGAAGCATATTCTCTAATTGACGAGTAAATACGCCTCCTTGATTCGACCATTTTGCCGTGTCATTAATATTAATATTTTTATAACGCTCTAATAGCTCTTGAATCTTATCATCTGTTGCAAGCAACTTATCGTTGTAACGAACAACTGTCACATTGTCAGTCATCCATTCTCCTAATTCCTTATGAAGAACATAGGCATTTTCTGTTCCATCCATTTTCATGATATCCTGCCATTTGGATTCTTCTTGTTTCATAGCTGAATCATATAGAGCAGATGATAAATCTTCTGCGCTTTTGCTTAATCCACTGATATATTTAACCGCATTTGGACCTACTACCATGCCGCCATAAATTGCCGAAAGTAAGCTATTTGCTCCCAAACGGTTGGCTCCATGCTGAGAATAATCACATTCTCCTGCAGCAAATAGGCCTGGGATATTCGTCATTTGATCATAATCCACCCATAATCCACCCATGGAGTAATGAACTGCAGGGAAAATTTTCATCGGAAGCTTACGTGGATCTTCGCCAGTGAATTTTTCGTAAATCTCGATAATGCCGCCTAGCTTAATATCAAGCTCTTTTGGATTTTTATGAGATAGATCTAAATACACCATGTTTTCCCCATTGATGCCGAGCTTTTGATCGACACAAACATGGAAAATTTCGCGGGTTGCGATATCCCTTGGCACAAGGTTTCCATAAGCTGGATACTTCTCTTCTAAGAAATACCATGGTTTCCCATCTTTATACGTCCAGATACGGCCGCCTTCCCCACGAGCTGATTCACTCATTAAACGGAGTTTATCATCACCTGGAATTGCAGTTGGATGAATTTGGATAAATTCACCATTTGCATAATAAGCTCCTTGCTGATAAACAACAGATGCTGCTGAACCAGTATTGATAATGGAGTTCGTAGATTTTCCGAAAATAATTCCAGGACCTCCTGTTGCCATAATAACAGCATCTGCAGGGAAGGATTTAATCTCCATTGTCTTTAAATCTTGGGCTTTAATTCCTCTGCATACCCCTTCATCATCTGTGATAATTCCAAGGAATTCCCAACCTTCATACTTTACCACAAGCCCATCGACTTCATAACGTCTTACTTGTTCATCTAATGCATAAAGTAACTGTTGTCCAGTTGTTGCTCCGGCAAAGGCTGTTCGATGATATTGAGTTCCTCCAAAACGACGGAAGTCAAGTAATCCTTCTGGTGTCCGGTTAAACATAACACCCATTCTATCCATCAAATGGATAATTCCTGGCGCAGCTTCAGCCATTGCTTTAACTGGCGGTTGGTTTGCTAAGAAGTCCCCACCGTACACTGTATCGTCAAAATGTTCCCAAGGAGAATCTCCTTCCCCCTTCGTATTTACCGCTCCATTTATTCCACCTTGAGCACAAACGGAATGTGATCTTTTTACAGGCACAAGGGAAAACAGTTCTAAAGGAGTCCCTGTTTCTGCTACTTTGATTGCTGCCATTAATCCTGCCAAGCCACCGCCAACGATGATAACTTTCCCTTTCTTCATAACAAACGTTCACTCCCTCATCTATTGCTCTATTAATCTACTATTATTAAACAAATGCAAAAATTGCTCGTACACCTACAATTGTTAATGCAACAAAAATTCCTAGTGTTACATATGTATTAATTCGTTGCGATTTAGGAGAAACCGTAATACCCCAACTAACACAGAAGGACCATAATCCATTAGAGAAGTGGAAAATTGTTGAGATAACTCCTACTAAATAGAATACTAACATCCATGGATTAGCTAAATTTTCACTCATCATCTCATAATTTACTTCTTGCCCTAATTGTGCAGCCACTCTTGTTTCCCATACATGCCAAACGATAAATATTAATGTGATAATCCCTGTCACCCTTTGGATATAGAACATCCAATTTCGAAAGTATCCATAATTTTTTGTATTATTTTTGGCTGTAAACGCAATATAGATTCCATAAATTGCATGATACAATATCGGTAAAAATATTACAAAAATTTCAAGAAAATACCGAAAAGGCAAATGCTCCATAAATCCAGCTGCCTTATTAAAAGATTCTGGACCGTTAGTTGCAAAATGATTGACAACTAAATGTTGGATTAAAAATACCCCTACGGGAATTACCCCTAATAAAGAGTGAAGCCTTCTGAATAAAAACTCTCGATTTGCTGCCATAAAATTCCCCCCTAATTGATGACATACTCCCTTTGCCCATAAAGCGATAACATAACCAAAAATTCTTACAATTTAGTGACAATTTAATTGTACTCTTAAAAAAAAATGCGGTCAAGAAAACGGATACATTAAATAAATTTTCTTTCGCTTTTTTTCTATCTATATGTGAAAAAAAGTAAAAATTTCCTCCTTTCTATTATTCGCATAAATTTAATATGCAAATCAAATAATAGAATCAACAACAAAGCCATTTAGAAAATATTTTTAATACAAATTTTGATTACAGCAACCTAATATTTTGATATTGGTTTGGGGACTGCAACTTCTTGTTTTACCTGCTTTTTCTCCCCTTTCCTCCTTTCTTACAGGAATTTGATTCCCTGCTGTTCGCAACTTTTATGAAAAAGTTATAACCTACTAAATGAGCTTTCAAGAGTGTTTGGCATTGCTAAATTAAAAAATCATTCTCTTTTCTTATGATTTTTTTTCGTTTATACAGTATACTATTTAGACAATATATTTTATTCTATTTTATTGGAATCCATACTTTTTTACATCATTAATTATTGTATGGAATAATCCTTCATGACTTAATATGATGACTTTTTAAGGAGATTACTTCTTCTAAGTAAGTGAATATAATAGAATGGTAGAAAGAGGAGAGCATATTGAGTAATTTAACATCCGTAGAAGAAAAAAAACAGGTGGAAGCTGCTGATCCGCTTACTGTTCCCGCATATGGATATGAATTAATTCGAGAAATACTTATCCCAGAATTATTAGGCCGTGAAACCCCTGATCTTTTATATTGGGCAGGTAAACGTATTGCTCGCTTATTTCCTTTACAGGCAATAGAAGAAGCTTATGCTTTTTTTCAAAAAGTCGGATGGGGTAATTTAGAAGTCGTGAAACAAACCAAAAATGAAATTACCTATCATTTATCCAGCGAACTCATTGAAAAAAGATTAAAGGAAAAAGGGAAATGCACATTTCAACTAGAAGCAGGATATTTAGCTCAGCAATATGAGCAGACAAAAAATGTTATTACTGAAGCCTTTGAAGACCCAAAAAGAAAAAATCATAAAGTTACCATTACTGTTCGATGGGATAGTAAAGATTCAGTAGTGGAATAATGAGATGACTCCGTATGACGTAAGGAATTTTCTATCAGTTCCTTACGTCATATGGAGTTTTTTAAATGATGAATGCATTTATTTTTTCTTGGAGTTCGACTGCTACATCTGATAATGAGCTGGCTGCTGCTTTTATTTCTTGCATTGCAGCTAATTGTTCTTCGGTTGAGCTTGCCATTTCCTCAGAATAAGCTGCATTCTCGCTTGAAATGGTTAATAATTCATTTGCTGATATACTTACCATTTGTACCTGCTCTGCTATTTGATTAGACAGATTAGCAACTTCCGTCATCTGTGGTGAAATGTTTTTTACACGATGAATAATGCCACTAAAGGCTTCAAAAGTTTGCTCGGATGCCAGTATTCCCTTTTGAACACTTTTTGTAACTGTTTCCATCCCGTCAACAGTTGTTTTTGTATTCGTCAAGATGTTAGTAATAATATCGGCAATTTCTTGCGCAGATTGTTCTGACTGCTTGGCAAGTTTTCCAACTTCTGTCGCAACTACGGCAAATCCTTTTCCATGCTCACCTGCTCTTGCAGCTTCTATTGCTGCATTTAAGGCAAGCAAATTTGTTTGGTTAGCTATTCCACTAATAGTCTCTACAATAGATTCTATTCTTTGCGAGTGTTCTTGTAAGGAATGAATTTGCTGATTCGATGCTTCAACGGAATGATATATTTCATTCATCTGGCTCAGCGTATTGTTTACCGTATTCTCTCCTTCTTGTGCCTGAATGACTGTCTCATTTGTCAATGTGGAAACAATTTTTGCATTTTCGGCAACTTTATTAACATGATTCTCTATTTCCTTTAATGCATTAGAATTTTCCATTAAATTATCCTTCTGTATTTCGGCCTTACTTGAAACTTCCTCCAATGCTCCAGCTACATATTCAGATGCAGATGCTGTTTGATCAGAGCTTGCAAGCAATTGCTCAGACGAAGCGGCAATATGTTCCGATTTTTCGTTTACATCTTTAATGATACTATGTAGATTTTTTGCCATATTTTTAAACGCGTGAGCTACTTGGCCTATTTCATCCTCTCTATAAATGTCTACTTTCTCTGTTAAGTTCCCCTCACTCATTTTTATTGCTGTTTCCTTCAAGTTATTTAATGGTCTAATAAAGGAATTAATGAGCAAGAATACAAAGAATCCGCTTACTAATAACGACACTACAATTACTAGAACAGTTTGATACAAAATAGGAAAAGTCATATCATTAATTTCTGACTTATCTACAACACCAGTGATTTTCCAGCCTACTGTTTCATTCGTTATATATTGCAGAATATAGTTATTTTCTCCATCGGCTAGATCGATGCTTCCCTCATTTTTGTCGAACATTTGATTAAACACTGTCTGTTCAGCAGCTGTACCGGCTTCTTCCTTTGGATGTACAATATATTTTTTATCTTGATTTAAAATGATGATATAGCCTTTATCACCTATTTTTACATCTGAAACCAAGCTTTTTATTCGCTCTAAGCTAACTTCCATTCCTACTACACCTTTTTTATCCTCCGTCTGTTTAGAAACAGCCACAACTAAACTGCCTGTAGCAATCGAAGTATAGGGACTAGAAACGTAAACAACCCCCTCTTTCTCCATCCCGTTTGTGTACCATGCATCTTTCCTTGGATCATAGCCTTTTCCTTGAATACTATTCGGAGATTGGATGATTGTTCCTTCTTTAGAACCAAAGAAAACGCTCTCAATTTCTGGATTCATTTCCATGTATTTATCAAATTCTGTCTTTACCGTCGAATAACTTTCTTCTGATTCATCAAAATTAACTTTTTCCGAATAAATCACCGTTTGATAGATACTGGTGCCTAATGTATTCCTAATAATATTGTCGACTATTTTTACGTTTTCAGACGAAGTATTTAAAAATTGATTTTCCATTTCATTTCTCGCTTTTATATATGAAAACGTGCTAATAATTAAACTTGGAATAATTAATATTAGTGCAAAAGAAATAATCATTTTGGTTTTCAACTTCAATTTAAATCTTGTTTTGATCTTCCCCTTAGTTCTTTTTACCCTATTCCAACTCATTTTCTTCATAGCAGAACCTCCTTTATAGTAAAATATTCCTCTTTTAATATCTTACCATATATATTAAGCGTTTTCATAACAAAATTTTCTATTTTCCATTTTTGAAAATCAAACTAAAAAGCCGCTCCCTAATCCAAGCTTTTGGAAAGAAGCGGCTTTTTGTTTTTATGCATTCACTGGAATTTTACTTAATTCAAACGCATCATGCAATGTTTCTACTGCTTTAACCATATTCTCTTTTTCGATAACAGTGGAAACTTTAATTTCTGATGTGCTCACCATTTTAATAACAATTTCTTCAGCTGATAATACTTTAAACATATCTGCTGCAACACCTGGATTGGAAATCATTCCAGAACCAACAATAGATACCTTGGCTAAGCCTTGTTCAGAAGTAACTTTATCATATCCTAGTACACTCTTATTTTCTTCTAATACTTTTAAGGTTTCTTCTAAATCACTATCTTTAATGGAAAATGATAGGTTTGTCAGCTGATCATTAGTAAGACTTTGGATAATAATATCTACATTTATATGATGAGATGCAAGTGTTGTGAAAATAGTAGAAAGACTTGTTAACGGATTTTTTAATCCAAATACCGTAACACTCGTAATATTATCTTCAAACGCAACTCCACGTACGACTAAATTTTGTTCCATTGAAACTTCCTCCTCGATGATTGTTCCTTCTTCTTGTTCCATACTGGAGCGGACCACTAATGGAACCTGATAGTTTTTTGCATATTCTACCGCTCTTGGATGCAGAACCCCTGCCCCTAAATTCGCTAATTCTAACATTTCATCGTAGGAAATAGCTAATAGCTTTCTAGCATTTTTAACAAACCGAGGATCTGTTGTGAAAACACCGGTTACGTCTGTATAAATGTCACATTTATCCGCTTTTAGCGCTGCTGCAATAGCAACTGCTGTTGTATCAGAACCACCGCGACCAAGTGTGGTAATATCACCAGCTTCTGTAACTCCTTGAAATCCTGCGACAATAACCACTTTACCATCTTGAATTTGCTTTTGAACTTTTTCTGTTTGCATGTTTAAGATTCTAGCATTGCCATGAACGTCCTCTGTTTCTATTCCTGCTTGCCAACCAGTATAAGAAATAGCGTCAACGCCTTTTGCCTGTAACGCCATGCTAAGAAGGCTAATTGTAATCTGCTCTCCAGTTGATAGTAATACATCCATTTCCCGTTTGGACGGCTTTGGATTTATTTCATTTGCTAGCGTCACAAGGGAATCTGTTGTTTTCCCCATTGCAGAAACAACAACAACTACATCATTGCCTCGATTTTTTTCCTCCATTACTCTTTCTGCTACATGTAGTATTCTTTCAGCACTACCTACTGATGTTCCACCGAACTTTTGTACAACTAAACCCAAAGTCATTCCCTACCTTCTTGTAATCTTAGAGGTTTCTTTTTCTTTCTCATTGCTTTTTATTTATGTATTTCCTTTTCTTTTCCAATAATTTTAAATTCCAGAAAAAACGGATTAAAAAAAGCAATGAGAAATATCTCATTGCTGTGCAGGCCAATAATAGTATTAATTCGCACAAACAGTGAGATAGCTCTCCAAAACAGTTCCTTGTTTTGACAATCTTACATTTATTCAATGCAAAACCAGTAAAAAAAGCCATGAGAGCTTTCTTTACTTCGGCGATCTATCCCTTTCATAATTCTTCTCTGAAGCTCATTCTTCTCCGAATTATTACTATTGAAGTTCGCACCTCTACCTTCACTTATTAAGTTATAAGTTGCCATCATTATAGCATAATGTTTTCATTCCAACAAACATTATTTTCTATTCTTGTAATTTAGCAAGTAGCTGTTCCGCCACATTTGTTGGTATTCCAATTTCTAAGAACTCTTCCATCGAGGCTTCTTTCATTTTCTTGACTGAACCAAAAGTCTTTAACAATAATTTTCTACGTTTCTCCCCAATGCCAGGAATATCGTCTAATATAGATTGAAAAGCATTTTTCCCTCTTAATTGACGATGAAACGTAATCGCAAAACGGTGAACTTCATCTTGGATTCTCTGCAATAAATAGAATTCCTGACTATTTCGCTCCAGTGGAATAATCTCTAAGGGATTTCCATATAGCAGCTGTGAGGTACGGTGCTTGTCGTCTTTCACTAATCCCGCAACTGGAATATCTAAGCTCAATTCGTCTAGCAGAACCTCTCTAACTGCCTCTAAGTGTCCCTTGCCTCCATCAATTAAAAGTAAGTCTGGCAGTGGCAATCCTTCTTTTAAAACTCGTTGATACCTTCTACGAACTACTTCACGCATCGATTCGTAGTCATCTGGACCTGTTACTGTCTTAATTTTATATTTGCGGTATTCTCGTTTCGACGGTTTTCCATCGATAAATACAATCATTGCAGACACAGGATTTGTCCCTTGAATATTACTATTATCAAAAGCTTCAATTCGGAGCGGAGTATATATACCGATTTGCTTCCCTAGGTTTTCAACCGCTTTTATTGTCCGCTCTTCGTCTCTTTCGATTAAGGCAAACTTTTCTTTTAAGGCATTTTTCGCATTTTTATTTGCCAATAAAACAAGTTCCTTTTTTTGTCCCCTTTGTGGCTTTGTTACTTTTACCTTTAATAACTGTTCAACAATATCCCCTTGTATATCGTCTGGAAGATAAATTTCCTTTGGCTTAAAATGATTGGCTTTATCATAAAATTGTCCTAGATAAGTCAACATTTCCTCTTCCGGCTCTTGATAAATAGGGAACATACTAACATCTCGTTCAATTAGTTTCCCTTGCCGAACAAAAAATACTTGAACACACATCCAACCTTTGTCATAGGAATAGCCAAAAATATCTCTGTCCACTAAATCCGTCATCATCATTTTCTGCTTTTCCATTGTTGCTTCAATATGGGCAATTTGATCGCGATATTCCTTCGCGCGTTCAAAATCTAATTCTCCTGATGCTGCCATCATTTTTTCGGACAAGTCTTTTTTTATTTCTTTGTACCCACCATTTAGGAATTTTGTAATATCATCCGTCATTTTCTTATATTCCTGCTCACTAACCTCATTCACACATGGAGCCAGACATTGCCCCAAATGGTAATATAAACATACTCTATCTGGTAATACATTACACTTCCGTAAAGGATAGATTCGATCAAGAAGCTTCTTCGTCTCATTAGCCGCTTGTACATTCGGATATGGACCGAAATACTTTCCTTTATCCTTCTTTACATTTCGCGTTGTAATGAGTCTTGGATGTTTTTCTGCCGTTAATTTGATAAACGGATAGCTTTTATCATCCTTCAACATAATATTGTATTTTGGATCATGCTTTTTAATCAGATTTATTTCTAAAATAAGCGCTTCGATATTGGAAGAGGTTATGATATATTCAAAATCTTCTATTTCATTGACTAGTCTTAATGTCTTTCCATCGTGAGAGCCTGTAAAATAGGAACGAACCCGATTTTTCAGCACTTTTGCTTTTCCAACATAAATAATCGTGCCTTGTCGGTCCTTCATTAAATAACAACCAGGCTGATCAGGTAAGATCATTAATTTATTTTTAATGATATCGTTCAATGTTTTCCCTCCCAGCATGCAAACCTAAACAAACGAACATATATACTATCTTCTCTAATTATAGAGAATTTCATCGAATCATCAAGGAAAAAGTATAGGATGGAAATATTTTATGAGAACGGTTTTATTTTTGGATTCGGATTGGATGGGATTGGATGGGTTTTGCCTTTTTGATAAATTAATTATTGGTTGAGATATTTCCTCGATGAATGCCACTTATTTGTTTTTCCTATTATTTGTGGTTTTCATTCCTTCTATGAACGCCTCTTTTCTTGCTTTTCCTCTTACTTGTGGTCTTTATCCCTCCCCAGAACCCACCATTTACAGAAACATCTCTACATTCATCCTTCGTTCCACCAATAAAAAAACTGTAAACACTTCCTCATTTTCTGAGTGTGTCTACAGTTATTTCCTCTTCAAAGAAGATTAAATTCTTTATTAAACATGTTTAGATAATAATTCTGAAAGAGCTTCTTTAGGTTGAAAACCTACTACTTTATCTACAACTTCACCATCTTTAAGAACTAGTAATGTTGGAATGCTCATTACGCCAAATTTAGATGCTGACCCTTGGTTTTCATCTACATCTACTTTTACGATTTTTACACTTTCTCCGATTTCTCCATCTAGTTCTTCTAGAACAGGAGCAATCATTTTACAAGGTCCACACCATGGAGCCCAGAAATCTACTAGTACTACACCTGAACCTGTTTCTTCTTGGAAAGTTTGATCTGTTGCATGTGTAATTGCCATTTATTATTTGCCTCCTTATTTGATAATCTAACAATATCGAAAGTATACCATGCTTTCAAGAATGATACTAATAATATGTTTCAAATATCATTTTCCCCTATAACTTGATAATACATTCAAGATATTTCGATTGTTGGATTGTCCCATTCTTTCATTAAGGCAGGGATTATTTCAAAGAGGTCTCCTACAATTGCATAATCGGCTACTTCAAAAATAGGCGCATGAGGATCTTTGTTAATGGCTATGATTGTTTTGGCTGATGTAACACCCACTAAATGTTGGATGGCTCCGGAAATACCGCAAGCAATATAAAGATCAGGAGCTACAGTTTTACCTGTTTGACCAAGTTGCATTGATGCATCACATACACCTAATTCTACAGCTCCTCTTGATACACCAACCGTTCCACCAATAGTTTTTGCTAATTGATTAATCAGAGCAAACCCTTCTTCATTCTGAATTCCCCTACCCGCACCAACAATAATCTTTGCATCCTCCAAATTAAGCGTCTGCTGCTTTTTTTGTTCTAGTCCAATTAAAGTCGGAATAGATTTATCAATTTTTACTTTTAAGGAACGAATCGTACAATTCCTTTCTAACTTCTTCTGTGAAGCTTTCCACTTTTTCGGCTTAATTGTTAGAAAAAAAGTGGGCGTATTTACTTCTATTTTCTCTATTAATTTTCCAGAGTAAACAGGTCGAGTTAAGAATAACCTTTTTTCATTATATTCAACGCTCTCTACATTCGAATACAAAGGAATATCTAATTTTTCACTTAAATAGGGAGAAATGGCTTTGCCTATATCTGTGTGTCCCCACAGAAGGATAGCAGGATTAAGTTGGTCCCATACGGATAAAAGTGCTTTAGCATAAGGTTCATTTGAGAATCTAGAAAGCAAAGGATGCTCCACTAAAACAATTTGATCAACATCATATTGTTGCAATTCGCAAGCATCTTTTTTTCTATCTTCTCCCATTAATAAAAGGATAATCTCCGCCTCCCCTTGTAGTTGCTTTGCAGCTGAAATACACTCAAGGGTGATGGAGGAAATTTTATCTTGTTGATATTCGCCCAAAATAATAATTTTATCTTTCATTATTAATTCCTCCACTTATTCATGTAATGACTTTAACAATTTTGCTAACGCCATTACCTTTTCTTGTGTTTCTCCTTGAAAGATTGTCTGCTTTCGTTTCATTTTAGGGTATGCGTACTGTTTCGATTTTTCTTTTAATGCCATTTCTTCTGACTGCTTATACACTAAGGGTTTCTTTTTTGCCTTCATAATTCCAGCAAGTGAGGGCAGACGTGGAACATGTAATCCTTGTGGAATGGTGACTAAGAAAGGAAAAGCAACACAAAATGTTTCTATGTCCCCATCCGTGTTTCGTTTTAATATGGCGCTTTCTTCCTCTTTTTCGATTTTGACTGTTTTGGTAAAAAAGGGAATATCTAATAAGGCAGCAACTCGAGGTCCTACTTGACTAGTTGCTCCATCTGTAGAAAAATCTCCTGCTAAGATGATGTCAAAGTCAATCTCTCGCAAATATTCAGCGATTTTTTTAGCTATGGATGGCGCTTCATCTTCTGATGGGTGACATTCTATTAAAACAGCCCGATCTGCTCCCATAGCTAAAGCAGCTCTTAGTTGTTTCTCCCCTTCTTTTCCGCTTATCATTAACACTGTAATTTCGGTATTATATTTCTCTTTAAATTGCAATGCTTCTTCTAAACTAATTGCATCTGGCGGGTTGATGATGAAGTTATCGTCTTCCACAAAAACTTGTCCAGAATCAAGCACTAAAGATGCTTCAGGTGAAATGGTCCTCGATAATAAGACAACTAGATGCAATGCTTTATTACTCATTTATTTCTTCACTTTCTTCCTTTAATTGTCTTCTCAATATTTTACCAATTGCCGTTTTTGGAAGTTCTTTCCTAAATTCATAGATGCGAGGAACTTTAAACGACGCCAGCTTGCTGCGCATATATTTATTCAATTCTTCTTCCGTCACGGTCATGCCTTCTTGTAAAACGACAAATGCTTTAACCGTTTCTCCTCTATAAGGATCTTTTACACCAACAACTGATGCTTCCATAATAGCTGGATGTTCATACAAGACTTCTTCAATTTCACGTGGATAAATATTAAATCCACTGGCAATGATAATATCCTTTTTTCGATCGACGATATAAAAATAACCTTTTTCATCCATATATGCGAT
This sequence comes from Niallia sp. HCP3S3_B10, assembly GCF_052064465.1. Classification (NCBI taxonomy): domain Bacteria; kingdom Bacillati; phylum Bacillota; class Bacilli; order Caryophanales; family Bacillaceae; genus Niallia; species Niallia sp. HCP3S3_B10. The sequence goes on from NZ_JBQHVO010000023.1 coordinate 16,091, forward strand.
ATCACCTGTTAATAACCAGCCATCTTTTAAAACTTTCTCGGTTTCTTCTTCATTATTCCAATAGCCTTTCATTACTTGTGGTCCCTTAATACCAAGTTCTCCAACTTCACCTACTGGTAACATTTCTCCTGTTTCTATGGAAAAAATTGCAGCATCTGTTCCAGGCCATGGCACACCAATGCTTCCTTTCACTATTTCATTGTCCCAAAGGAAATTCACATGGGTAACGGGAGATGTTTCTGTTAATCCATATCCCTCTACAATCTTTCCACCTGTCTTTTGCTCAAATTTTTCGATAACCTCGACTGGTAATGGAGCAGATCCACTTATCGCTCCTTTAATGGAAGAAAGATCGTATTTCTTAATATCTGGATGATTCATTAATCCAATATAAATAGTAGGTGCGCCTGGAAAGATAGTCGCTTTTTGTTTTTGGATTGTTTTTAATAGATCTGTTGCGTCAAATCTTGGAACAAGAATCATCTTATACACTTCCATCACAGATAAAACAAGGACTGTCATAAGACCATACACATGGAATAATGGCATTACTGCAAGCATGATTTCCTTGCCTTTTTCCATCTTATATAGCCATTGTCTACACATAGAGGTATTTGAAACTAAATTTTGGTGGGTTAGAATAACTCCTTTAGGAAATCCTGTCGTACCTCCTGTATATTGCAGGATTGCTATATCTTTTTCAAAACTAATCGATACTTCTTTAAGCTTATAGTTCTTCTTTATTGTTTGGGTAAAAAGATGAGTGGATTTTGATGATGGAATAATTGGAGGCTTTCCCTGCTTTTTTGCTTGCACGAAAGGATAGACAATATTTTTTGGAAATGGAAGGTAATCTTTAATAGAAGTTACAATGATATGTTCTAAATCTGTTTGCTCCTTCACTTTCTCCACTCTGTTATAAAGCATATCTAATGTAATAACTGCTTTCGCACCTGAATCTTTCAATATAAATTCTATTTCTCTTTCTTGATACAAAGGATTTACCGGAACTACAATAGCTCCCGCCTGCAAAATCGCATAAAAGCTAATAACTGTTTGAGGAATATTTGGAAGCATTACAGCAACCCTATCCCCTTTTTCTATCCCTAAATTTTGTAGATATGCTGCTAATTTTAATGTTTTTTTGTATAGTGTTTTAAAAGTCATTTCTTTTCCCATAAAATGAATGGCTTTATGCTTTGCATACTCTTTTGCGGCATTTTCTAATAATTGTGGGAGAGTATCTGCCCGATAGTAGACATTTTTGGCTATTTGGTCGGGGTAAAGTTTTAACCATCTTTTCTCAGTTTCCAACACAATTCCTCCATTTAATTCTATTATTGTACTAGCTTATTATATGGAAGAATACTTTAATTGGATTATGTATAAGCCTACTTTTAATCGAATAGAAAAAATAGGCTTATATTGCTGGAACCAAGTAAAAGGGACCATCACTAAGTGAAAGCCCCTTTAATTTGGTCATTATTAAGAAATGCCTGCTCCTATAACGAAAGATAAACCGATGGATATAATCATGGAAATAAACCCTACAGCTCGATTATCATTTTTTATTTCTTCATCAATCTTAAATTTTGGTGTTAAAAATTCAAAAATGAAATAGCCGATTAGTAATAGTATAAATCCATACACACCCCATACTATCATTGTCAATAAAGAGTCATTATGCATAATCGAATGTCTAAATACATTTGCAATACCGAATATTTTGCCGCCTGTAGCCATAGCAACAGCAATATTGCCATTTTTGATTTCATCCCAATTATTATATTTTGTGACGAGTTCAAAAATAGCCAAAAATACAACTAGGCTTAAAATAACAACACTATAATCTCCTGCCGTTTTTACATATTCATTTTCCCAAAATTGATCCATAAGGTTTCTCCTCTACCATTTTCTTTAAAAGAAGGGATTATTTAAATTCCACTACAGTTACGCCGCTTCCACCTTCTCCTGCTTCCCCAAAACGAATTCTCTTCACCGCTCTATGATTTTTTAAATACTCTTGAACACCTGAGCGAAGTGCACCTGTTCCTTTTCCATGAATAATCGAGACACGAGGATAGCCAGCAAGGAGACTATCATCAATATATTTTTCTACTCTTGCTAAAGCATTCTCGAATCTTTCGCCACGCAAATCTAATTCCAAGCTCACATGATAATCTCTTCCTTTTATTGTAGCAAGCGGTTTTGTTTCCACTACCTTTGGTGCTTTTATGAATTCAAGATCCTTTTCTTTCACTTTCATTTTCATAATGCCAATTTGAACTTGCCATTCCTTATCTGAAACCTTTTCTAGTAATTGTCCCTTTTGATTAAAGGTAAGGACCTTTACTTCATCTCCTGGCTGATAAACATGGTTTGTATTGGCTGCTGCTTGTTGTTTTTTTATTTCTATTTGTGGCGTTGCATCCTCTAAACGTTTTCTAGCATCAATTAATTCATGCTCCTTAATTTCAGCACGTTTTTCAAGCTGCATTTTTCTTAAATCACCAATTACAGCTTCTGCTTCTTTCTTTGCTTCTTCCATAATTTCCTTTGCTTCTTTTTTCGCTTTTTCCTGCAGTGTTTCTTTCTTTTCGTAATATTCCATTACCTGTTTCTGTAAATCACGATGAAGCATTTCTGCTTGCTTTAATAAATCTTTAGCATCTTCATGCTCCCGTTCAGCCTGTCTACGGCTTTCTTCTAAAGAAGCAATCATATTCTCAATTTTATTACTGTCTTCACTAACATGTGAACGAGCCGTTTCAATAACATCTTCTTTTAAACCTAGTCGTTTACTAATCTCAAAGGCATTACTTCTACCTGGTACGCCGATTAGTAATCGATAGGTTGGGCTTAGTGTTTCAATATCAAATTCTACACTCGCATTCACAACACTTTCTCTGTTATATCCGTATGCCTTTAGCTCTGGATAGTGAGTTGTTGCGATAACCCTTGCACCTCTTTTATTTACTTCATCAAGAATAGAGATAGCAAGTGCTGCCCCTTCTTGCGGATCTGTTCCTGCTCCTAACTCGTCGAATAAAACAAGGCTCTCATGGTCCACCTTTTCAAGTATGCCTACGATATTTACCATATGGGAGGAGAAAGTACTCAATGATTGTTCAATAGATTGTTCATCTCCAATATCTGCATAAACGGATTTAAATACACCCATTTCAGAACCATCTAAAACTGGAATTTGGAGTCCTGCCTGCGCCATTAACGTACATAGTCCTACCGTTTTTAAGGTTACCGTTTTACCACCTGTATTTGGCCCTGTTATCACAATCGATTTATACGTATCTCCAAGGACAATGTCATTTGCTACAACAACTTCTGGTGGTATAAGTGGATGCTTAGCCTTAAGAAGTACAATTTTTCCCTCATCGTTGATTTTTGGTTTCGATGCTTTTAAGCGGTGAGCGTATTTGGCTTTTGCAAACATAAAATCAATGTCAGCTAATACCGTAACAATATGCAATAATTCCTCTTCATTTTGCGCAACAAGTGCCGTCAATTGGGTCAAAATACGGTCTATCTCTTGCTGTTCCTTGACTCGAATTCCTTGCAACTCATTATTTAAGGTAACTACAGACTGTGGTTCAATAAACAAAGTTTGCCCTGAAGCACTTTGATCATGAACAATTCCACCATAATTCCCTCTATATTCTTGTTTAACTGGAATAACATAGCGATCATTTCTTATTGTAATAATACTGTCTGAAAGCATCTTTTGGGCATTTGAGGAACGAATCATACTTTCTAGCTTCTCCCGTACCTTTGCTTCGTTTCTACGCAATTGATTTCTCAACGTTCTGAGTGTATCACTTGCACTGTCTAGAACCGAACCCTGTTCATCAATCGCCATCTTTATTTCTTCTTCTAATTCGGCTAATACCGTGATACTATCTGTTAAGGTAAAAAGAATAGGCACAGCTTCTTCTTCATGAAATTCTTCAATGAAACGTTTCATTTGTCTACTAGTATGAACAGTACTTGCAACATGATTTAATTCGATAGGACTCAGCATTCCACCGATAGAAGACCTTTTCACATGGGCACCGATATCATAAATCCCATCAAGAGGAATTGTTCCCCGCATTCGGTATACTTTAGCCGCTTCATCTGTTTCTTCTTGCCATCTTACTACCTCATTGTAATCCGTTGATGGAATTAGTTCTTCTACTTTATTTCTGCCTAAAGAGGAAGAAACATGCTCCATTAATTGCGCTTTTATTTTATCAAATTCTAACGTTTTTAATACTCTTTCCTGCATGGAGTAATCTCCTTTGCTATCCCGCTTATGGGTTAATGATGTTTGTAAGTATTCTCTATTTGCTTATATATTAGCCTTTATACAAAAATTCCAATAGTTCTTCCTTTGTCATCGCATTTAGGACCGTCGATTTTTTAATCCAGCCTTTTTTTGCTGTGGAAACACCTATTGCCATATTATGAAGCTCATGCTTATAATGGGCATCTGTATTAATAACAATCTTCACGCCAGCATCCTGCGCCATTTTAATATACGTAGCATTTAAATCTAAACGGTTCGGATTACTATTTAGCTCCAAAACAGTGTTCGTTTCTTTTGCTAATTGAATAAGCATGTCCATATCGACAGCATATCCATCCCTTTTCCCAATTTTTCTACCAGTTGGGTGTGCAATGATATCGACATACTTATTTTCCATGGCTGCTTTTAAACGAGTCATAATCTTTTCCTTCGATTGGGAAAACGCAGAATGAATGGAAGCAATAACAATATCTAATTCTTTCAATAAATCTTCCTCATAATCTAAAGTCCCATCAGGAAGAATATCCATTTCCGCCCCAGCTAAAATAGTGATATCATCATACTTTGCATTAAGTCTTTTAATTTCTTGTATTTGCTTGCGTACTCTTTCTGGTGTTAATCCATTTGCTACCTTTAAATATTGGGAATGGTCCGTTATCGCCATATATTGATAGCCTAAATGACGGTTCGCTTCTACCATTTCCTCTAATGTATGTGCACCATCACTTGCTGTTGTGTGCATATGCAAATCACCTTTAATATCTTCCAAGGAAATGAGCTCACTTTGATCTGAATAGTTGTCTACTTCTTTTCCATCTTCTCTTATTTCAGGAGGAATGAATGGTAGTCCGAAATAATGATAGAAAGCTTCTTCTGATTCGAAGGTTTTAATTTCTCCTGTTTCATTATTCTCCACACCATATTCGCTTATCTTTTCTCCACGTTCCTTTGCTAGCTGTCTCATTCGCACATTATGTTCCTTTGAACCGGTGAAATGATGTAGCGTTGTTGCAAATTCATTTGGCTTTACTAAACGAAAGTCTATAGAGACGTCGTAATCGAGTCCAAGAACAATACTTACTTTTGTTGCACCTGCTCCAATTACCTCTTTAATAGAGGAAAGCTGAAGCAACTGTGTTTTCACTTGTTCAGGATTCTCTGTTGCAATAATAAAATCTAAATCTTTAATGGTCTCTCTCACTCTTCTTAAGCTTCCTGCTCTTGAATAGCGGACAACCCCCTCCATTTTCGATAATGCCTCTTCAATCGAAACAGCAATTGGGATCATAAAGGCAATCGGTAATCGATCTGGTCTTGATCCAACATTTTGCAGAGATTCTAGTATTTTTTCCTCTGTCTTTTTTCCAAATCCCTTTAACGCTTGAACTTTTCCTTCTAAACAGGCATTTTTTAAATCATCAGCATTTTCAACAGATAGCTCTTTATATAATCTCGCTATCTTCTTCCCACCAAGACCTGGTAGCTGTAGCAAAGGAATTAACCCTTTCGGAACTTCGTCTTTCAATTCTTGCAATACGGAAGACTTTCCTTCTTTTATATATTCTTCTATAACAGCCGCTGTTCCCTTGCCGATGCCAGGCAACTGTGTTAAATCTGTTATCTCGGTTAAATTGTATTCACTTGTTTCTATTGTATTTGCAGCTTTTCGAAAAGCTGAAATTTTAAAAGGATTTTCTCCTTTAAGCTCCATATATATCGCTATTTGCTCTAATAATCGAATAATATCTTTGTTTGTTATTGTCATTTCATCACCTACATGGATATAATAAATCTTCTATTTTCTAAATTCTGCCTACACTACATATCATACCATGAACTTCAATATTTCAATAATGATGTTCGTAATTGCTAACCACACAAAAAACTCCACTAGCTACATACAAAGCTAGAAGAGTTTCCTAATTTCTATGAAGCGATATAGTCGAACCATAAATCTTTAATTTTCTCTGAAAAATAAGGAGTATTTTCTATCATCCAAGCTGCTACAGAGGATTCGTTTAATTGAGCTTGTATAAAATCAATTGGGATTAAAATAGAAATATATAATAGAAGGAATAATAGCAAATACGTTTCGATAAATCCTAATACAGCACCAGCCCATGTATTTAACTGTTTTAAAATTGGAATACTAGCAACAAAATCTATCATACTACCAAGAATTTGCCAAATAATTTTCACGACAAAAAATATCACAATAAAGGAGAATCCTCTGTAAAAAACATCTTCTATATTCGCAGTCTGAATAAAAGAATGTAGAAAACTGCTTTCTCCTGTATTTGGATAGGGAATCCATAGTGTTAATTTTTGCGATAGTGGTATGTAATATTTATTAGCAACAATAAACGCAACAATAAATCCTGTTAAGTGTATAATTTGCATAATAAATCCTCTTTTTAGTCCTCTTAAAAGACCAAAAAGCAGCAATATAACCAAAATAATATCCAACATGAACATTGTCAGTCCTTTTCTCTTTTTAATTCTTCTTCCAGTTCTTTCACTCGATCTTCTAGCTTTACATAGTCATTTACTATATTAACAGCAGTAAGGACTGCTAGTTTATTTAAATCAAGTGAGGGATTCATGACATGAATTTCACGCATTTTTTTATCTACTATGGAGGCAACCAGTCTAACATGACTAGAAGGTTCTTCCCCTATTATTGTATATGGTGTTCCGTATATATCAACATTTGTACGATTTTTAGGGGTATTTGACACGCCCATGCCTCCATTCTAAAGAATCCTAGTTTCTATCATATCATGAACTATTCTTGCTAGGGAAGTCATTCGAATAGATTCTATCTCAAGACTTGTTATAAGGGGAAAGAATTACTATTTCCATCAAGAAAAAAAGCATCCCAAAATAGAACGATGGGATGCTTTTTACTATTTCGTTAGCCTCTTAAAGTAGCTCCTGCTTGTTCTTCCACAGCTGCAAGTACTTTTTCGTGAACTTTACTGATCATTTCATCTGTTAATGTTTGTTCTGGATCGAAATAAGTTAAGGAGAATGCAATTGACTTTTTGCCTTCTTCCATTTTTTCTCCCTCATATAAATCAAACACTTGGACATCTTTCAATAATTTCCCACCGGCATCTCGGATGATTCCTTGAAGATTTCCTGCTAGAATTTGTTTATCCACAACAAGCGCTATATCTCTTGTTACATAAGGGAAGCGAGGAATAGAAGTATAGTGTAAAGCTTCTATTTCTACTGCAAATAATTTGCTTAAGTCTAGTTCAAAGCAATACGTTTCTTTTAAATCTAATTCCTTTTGCATTTGTGGATGAACTTGACCAACAAACCCAATAACGTCTCCATTAAATTCGATTTCAGCCGTTCTTCCTGGATGCATTCCTTCCATTTCCGCTCTTGTAAAAGTAATTTTCTCCGATACACCTAACTTTTGGAACAGACCTTCTAATACACCTTTTACAACAAAGAAATCAACAGCTTTCTTTTCTCCCTGCCATGGATGAGTGCTCCATATTCCCGTCACAGCTCCAGCTAAATGTTCTTTTTCTTCTGGAAGTTCCTGATTTTCATTCGCTAGGAAAACAACTCCTGTTTCATAAACGGCACTGCTCTCATTTTGTCTTGCTGCATTGTATTTTAGTACTTCTAAAAGCTGTGGTACGATACTTTGACGTAATAATGCACGTTCCTCACTCATTGGCATTGCAAGTTTAATTGGATTTCTTTTTTCTAAAGCAAAGCTATGGACTTTCGCTTCATTTGTTAATGAATACGTAATCGCTTGATATAAACCAGCTGATTCCAAATATCTGCGAGCCATACGACGCTTCTTCTGATAAGAAGTTAAGGTACCCGGTGTAGATGCGCCAATAGGCAATGTTTTCGGTAAATTATCATACCCATACAGACGGGCAACTTCCTCGATTAAATCTGCCTCAATGACAATATCATTTCTTCTCGTTGGAACCGTTACTGTGAACGTATCTCCCATAACTTGTGTTGTAAATTGTAGACTGTCAAAAATAGCAGTAACTGCATTTGACTCTAAAGAAGTTCCAAGGGTTTGATTAATTTTAGTTAGCGTAATGGAAACAACTTTTGGTTCAGCTGTTAATGTATCAACCGCTACTTCTCCTTCAAGCACCTCTCCGCTTGCATATAAATGCAATAATTGACATGCTCTATCTGCAGCTATGCGCACTCGATTTGGATCAATCCCTTTTTCATATCTAGCACTTGCTTCACTTCTTAACCCAATCACTTTTGATGATCTGCGAATGACTTTACTGTCAAAATAAGCAGATTCTAATAACACAGTGGTTGTATTAGATTGCACTTCAGAATTAGCGCCACCCATTACTCCAGCAACAGCAATTCCTTCTTTTCCATTCGTGATTAGTAAATTGTCTGCTGATAACGTTCTTTCTGCTTCATCAAGCGTCGTAATTTTTTCTCCACTTTGGGCTTTTCTTACTAGAATTTCTTTTGATCCTATTTTATCATAATCAAAAGCATGCAACGGCTGACCATATTCTAATAAAATATAGTTTGTAATATCTATTACATTGTTATGTGGACGAATTCCTGCTGCCATTAATTTTCCTTGCATCCATAATGGTGATGGAGCGATTTTAATATTCTTAATTACTCTTGCTGTATATAATGGTGTATCTCCATTTTCTTCGACAGATACTTGAATATAATCAGATGCTTTCTCGTTAATAGTTGGATATGCAGTATCAGGTAATTTAACATCTTTTCCTAAGATTGCTGCAACTTCATACGCTACACCAAGCATGCTTAAGCAATCAGCACGGTTTGGAGTTAACCCTAGTTCTAAGACAGCATCATTTCGTTGTAAGTATTCTAGGGCATTTTTTCCAACTTCCACATCGCTTGGAAAAACAAAAATACCTTGCGCATAATCTTTTGCAACCATTTTCCCTTCAATTCCAAGTTCTTGTAAAGAACAGATCATTCCATTTGATTCTTCACCGCGAAGTTTTGCCTTTTTAATCTTAAAGTTCCCAGGAAGTACTGCTCCTACTTTCGCGACAGCAACTTTTTGTCCCTTATCAACGTTAGGCGCTCCACAAATAATTTGAATTGGATCCCCTTCACCTACATCTACTAAGCATTTATTCAATTTGTCTGCATTTGGGTGTTGTTCACGCTCTACAACATAACCGATAACAACATTTTTAATCCCTTCATCAAGAATTTCAACACCTTCCACTTCAATCCCGCTTTTCGTTATCTTTTCCGCTAATTCATCGGGATTAATACCATTCAAATCTACATATTCATTTAACCAATTATAGGATACTAACATTTTTTCTCCTCCACCCTTAATATTCCGGTACTGAAAATTGTTTTAAGAAACGTACATCGTTTGTGTAGAAATGACGAATATCATCAATTCCATATTTCAACATCGCAATTCGCTCTGGACCCATTCCAAAGGCAAAACCAGAATATTTCTTTGAATCAAACCCCGACATTTCCAATACATTTGGATGAACCATTCCCGCTCCTAAAATTTCGATCCAGCCTGTTTTTTTACATACACTACAGCCTGCACCTTTACAGATAAAGCAAGAGATATCTACTTCAACGGAAGGCTCTGTGAATGGGAAAAAGCTTGGACGCAAGCGGATTTCTCTATCTTCCCCAAACATTTTTTTAGCAAAAACTTCCAATGTTCCAATTAAATCGCTCATTCGAATGTTTTCGTCTACTACAAGTCCTTCAATCTGCATAAATTGATGGGAATGTGTCGCATCATCATTATCACGGCGATACACTTTACCAGGACAAATAATTTTCACTGGCCCTTTCCCTTTATGCTTCTCAAGCGTTCTTGCTTGCATTGGAGAAGTTTGTGTTCTAAGTAATGTTTCTTCTGTTATATAGAAAGAATCTTGCATATCGCGCGCTGGGTGATCTTTAGGAAGATTCAATGCTTCGAAATTATAGTAATCATTTTCCACTTCTGGTCCTTCTTCCACGGTATAACCCATACCAATAAAGAGATCTTCAATTTCTTCCACTACTCTTGTAAGCGGATGATGATTTCCTACAGAAACTGGACGACCTGGTAAGGTAATATCAATTGTTTCAGAAGCAATTTTTTCTTGGACAATTGCTTCTTCTAAAGCCTTTTGTTTAGCTTCAATGTGGCTAGTAATATCGTCACGAATTACGTTTACTAGTGCACCCATTTTTGGTCTTTCTTCAGCAGATAGCTTTCCCATTCCTTTTAACACTTCTGTAATTGGACCTTTTTTACCTAAATATGCGATACGAATTTCATTTAGTTCTTTCATATCATTACTGTTTTCAATGCGTGATAGTGCTTCAGCTTGCAGTTCTTTTAATTTATCTTCCATCACTTTTCCTCCTTATATATTGGTTGATTTTGCATGAAAATTGGCATAAAAAAAACCCATCCCCAAAAAAGGGACGAGGTTATTGTCGCGGTACCACCCTAATTAACTTGTATGTATGATAAAACAAGTTCACTTCATTTGGATAACGGTAGTCTATACCGGTACATCTTTACATCATTTCTAAAAAGAAAAAATGGTCCCGATGCCGACTCAGGAGGTGAACTTCATTCATGTTTTTAATAAAAATGCTTACAGTCTGCGGCATTTTCTCCCTTGATTAAAAATCACCAATTACTTTTCTCCATCAATGTCTTTATTCATGTAATTTGTTTTTAATTATAATATATATCTATTCAGTTTTCAAATGCCTTTTTAGCCTAAGATTCCACCATTTCGAAAACTTTATTTAGGAAAACAGATTATTTAAAATAATACATCAAAATCCCAGCTGCTACAGCAACATTTAAGGATTCACTTTTTCCGTAAATAGGGATATACAAGTTGGTATCTGTCTTACTTAAAACTTCTTTGCTTACACCATTGCCTTCATTCCCGACAATCAAACAAAACTCGTCTGTTTTTACTGTTTCTCGGTAATCTCTGCCATTTTCAAGTGCAGTACCGTAAACGGGAACCTTTCTTTCTTTCAATTCCTCTATAAATGCAGGTATATTTGTTTTTATGATTGGCAAGTGAAAATGGCTGCCTTGACCGGATCTAACTACTTTTGGATTGTATATATCAACAGTTCCTTCTCCTATAATAACAGCATCTATCCCTGCTGCATCTGCAGTTCGGATAATGGTTCCCATATTACCAGGATCTTGAACCTGATCAATCGCAATAAAGGTTTGAGCAGTGGATAGTATTTCTTGATGACTTTGCTGTTTGCAGAGTGCAAGAATGCCTTGTGGTGTTTCTGTATCTGAAAGCTCTTTAATGATTTCTTTCGTAACAATTGTTATCGGTATATCTCTATAATTCCAAGCAGGTACATCTATATCTTCAGAAATAATCAAATCGATGATGGCATCTGCTTTGAATGCTTCTTCCACAAGGTGAAAGCCTTCCACCAAAAACGTTCCCGTTTTATCTCTTTCCTTTTTTGTTAATCTTTTTTTCCATTCTTTAATTTGTGGATTTTTTACTGAAAGTATGTGTTTCACTTACTATTCTCCTTCATAATCACCAGATGATCTCTATGTCCTCTATTATAGCTTAAATAAAATACATAATAAACGGCATTAGTGAAATGATAAAAATAGATGTGTTCTACAAAACGTCTATCTAATATCATTTCCAATTGAAATGGTGTTGATAGATAACAATGGAAAGAAGGGTGCTTATTATGAATTTAAATTTACGAAATGCAATAATCCACAATGTTTCTGGAAATTCTCAAGATGAATTAAAAGACACCATCGTGGATGCTATTCAAAATGGGGAAGAGAAAATGTTACCTGGTTTAGGCGTTCTATTCGAAGTAATTTGGAAAAATTCTTCTGAAGATGATAAAATTGAAATGTTGCAGACATTGGAAAATGGACTAAAATAACCAAAAAGAAGGAGATTTCTCCTTCTTTTTGGTTTAGCATTTTAAAATAAACTACTCATTTAACGCATGTAATTTATGTGCAGTTTCTTTTGTTGCTTCATATACACCTTTATAAATTTCATATACCTTTTCATATTTCTTCACATTTTCAGGAATTGGCTGAAACTCTTCCTTATAATGAACAAATTTCTCCACACACTCATTCATCGTTGGGAACCAACCTAATCCAACAGCAGCAATCATCGCTGCTCCTAATCCCGGTCCTTGTTCGACTGTCAAATTAACGACTGGCGCATTAAAGATATCTGCTTGAATTTGTAACCAATTACTGTTTTTTGCTCCGCCACCTACAGAGACAATGCGTGTAAATTGCTTATTTGCATTTTCCTCCATCAATATCTTACTATCATTAAGTGAAAAAGTGATACCCTCCACAACAGCACGTGCAAAGTTATCTAATGTATGCCTTGCATCCATGCCAATAAAACTTCCTCTAATTTGACTATCTGTATATGGTGTTCTTTCTCCCATTATATAAGGCGTAAACAATAAACCATCTGAACCAATTGGCACATTCCCCATATTAGAAAGAAGCTCATCATAGCGTTTATCTGCAGCAAAAGTATTTTTAAACCAATTCAAGCTATATCCGGCAGATAAGGTTACACCCATGGAATAAAAACTGTCTTTTATTGCATGATTGAAATAATGAACTTTTCCTTCATAATCCTGTTGCCCATCTTGCTCATAGGAAAGAAATACGCCAGATGTTCCGATACTTGCTAATCCCATACCTTCTTGCACAATCCCTGCCCCAACTGCTGCACAAGCATTGTCCGCACCTCCAGAAAATACAGCGATTTCATTTGTAAAGCCATACTTATCTGCAAGTTGTTTATTCATTACGCCTATTTTGTCAGAAGACTCGACAAGCTTAGGGAAAATAGATAGTGGCAAATCAAATAATTCAGCAATAGATTCGCTCCAAACCTTTTCTTCCACATTTAGCAATAAGGTGCCAGCAGCATCTGAATACTCCATTTGCTTATTGCCAGTTAAATAGAATCCTAAATAATCTTTTGGCAATAAAAAGTGCTTTGCTTCTTCCCATATGGTCGGCTCGTTTTCCTTCACCCACAGTAGTTTAGGTAAAGTAAATCCTTCTAACGCTTTGTTTTTTGTAATTTGAATAACTTCTTGTCCCGCTTTATCCATTATTTCCAGGCATTGTTTGCTTGTTCTCACATCATTCCATAAAATTGCGTTTCTTAATGGTTTACCATTTCCATCTAATAAAACCAAGCTATGCATCTGTCCAGAGAAACTAATTCCCTCTGTTTCTGATGCTGCTTCTGGAAATGCGGCAATTATTTCTTTTAAGACAATATCCAATGCTTCGATCCAAACATTTGGATTCTGTTCACTATATTTTGGCTGAGGAGTCAGAAGCTCATATTCAGAGCTCTTTGTTATAAGAACCTTGCCTTCTTTATCAACTAACAAGCCTTTTAATGAACTAGTTCCTAAATCAATTCCTATTACATACGACATTTTCACGCTCTCCCTTCCTAAGTCATGTGACAAATGATAAAAGAAAGGGCTGCCTCATTTATAGAGATTTAGACCTCCACAAGTATAAATAGTAGATTATTTTCAATTAGCTCCTACTAATAAACTTGTGATGCCAATTCCTTCTACCTGAGACACCCCTTTATGGTGTTATACCAAATTATTATATTTATATTATACTAAATAATCGTTCAAACGAGATTTTAAGAATTCTAGATGATTTGGCTCATTTTCAATTTGATCATGTTGTAATGCATATTCTGTTAATGTTTTCAAATCTTCTTTACCTTCTACAATGGACTTACCAATTCCAGTTGTATAGCTCATATATCTACGTTCAATTTCTTTGTCGAAGAAACGATCTTCTTTTAGTTTTGCAGCTGATTTTAATCCGCGTGCAAAGGTATCCATACCAGCAATGTGTGCTAGCACTAAATCTTCCATAGAGAAAGAAGAACGGCGTACTTTCGCATCAAAGTTAATACCACCAGGAGCAATTCCTCCGTTTTCTAGCACTTGATACATTGCTAGAGTTGTATCATAGATATTAGTTGGGAATTCATCTGTATCCCATCCAAGCATTACATCCCCTTGGTTCGCATCCAGAGATCCAAGTGCATTATAGCTTCTAGCTACTGCCATTTCATGTTCAAAAGTATGCCCTGCTAATGTTGCATGGTTTGCTTCTAAGTTTAGTTTAAAGTGTTTATCAAGATTGTATTTTTGTAAGAAAGCCATTGCAGTCGCAGCGTCAAAATCGTATTGGTGTTTTGATGGCTCCATTGGTTTTGGCTCAATTAAAAATTGAACTTCATGATTTAATTCTTTTGCGTAATCAACTGCCATATGGAAAAAACGAGCCATGTTGTCTTGTTCAAGTTGTAAATCTGTGTTTAGTAAAGATTCATATCCTTCACGGCCACCCCAGAATACATAGTTTTTGCCGCCAAGCTTTTTACTGATTTCTAACCCTTTTTTCACCTGAGCTGCAGCATATGCAAAAACTTCTGCATTTGATGATGAAGCAGCCCCATGTACAAAGCGAGGATTTGTAAACATATTAGCCGTATTCCAAAGTAATTTAATACCTGTTTGATCCATCTTCTCTTTAATCAAATCTGTGATTACATCTAAATTGTCGAAGAACTCTTGTAATGTTTCCCCTTCTGGAGCAATATCAACATCATGGAAGCAAAAGAATTCAAAGCCCATTTTTTCCATTAATTCAAAGCCTGCTTCTACTCTATTTTTTGCTGTTTTCATTGGTGTTTCACCAAACCAGTTACGAACATTAGTAGCTGCACCAAATGGATCTGATCCATCTTGTGTTAATGTATGCCACCATGCCAAGCTGAATCGTAAATGTTCTTTCATTGTTTTTCCTAAAACTACTTCTTCTGGATTGTAGTGACGGTAAGCAAAAATATTTTCAGTTTTTGGTCCTTCATATTTGACTTCTTTAATCATTGGAAAAAATTCCATGTTAATTCCCTCCTAATTGTTATAAAAGATATTTTTGTTCTTGCTTTAACTTACTTTTTAAAAGTAGCATCTTCTTTCTATTCTATTAAATCATTTTTAATTTGTTAGTTCAGTATACTAACTGCATTAATCATAAATCTAACTATATTTTTTGTCAAGCGCTTACAATAGTATTTTTATTATTTTATCCATAAATTTAATAGAAGTATTTTAATTAGTATGGTAACCTAACAATATGAGCATCGTTATAAGGGGATTAATTAGTTTGGAGGAAAATAATGGTCACAGATAAATATGTAATTAGAGAGCAAAATGCTTCTCTTGTCATGGAGCAAATTGTTCAACATGCTCCCATTTCTCGAGCAAGTCTTTCATCTAATATTGGTTTAAATAAAGCAACTGTATCTGATATAACAAAGAAATTACTTGAGGATAAACTTATTGAAGAAATTGGAATTGGTGAGAGTAGTCATTCTGGAGGAAGAAAACCAATTCTTTTACAACTAAATAATAAAGCAGGTCTTTCAATCGCTATCGAGCTTGGCTATGACTTCATTTCCACAATGGTCACATACCTAGATGGAGAAGTTGTCTTTTACAATAAAGAAAGAGGTATATTTATTACAAAAGAAAATGTCATTGCACATGTTTCAAATATAATTGAAAAATATCAAAAAATAAGCCATCTGACAACCTATGGTATTATCGGAATTGGAATTGCGATTCATGGTATTGTAAATGAAAATACTATCTCATTTACACCATATTATGATTTAGACAAAATGGAACTTTATGAGGAATTAACGAAGCTATACCAGTATCCTATCCATATTGAAAACGAAGCAAATTTAACAGCAATAGGAGAGTCTACTTTTTCTACTGAATTTAATAACTTAATCAGTTTAAGTATTCACAGTGGGATCGGTGCTGGAATTATAATAGATGGTCAATTATTTACAGGACTAGATGGAAGAGCTGGTGAAGTTGGTCATTCTGTGCTTTATCCAAACGGCAAAGCTTGTCCTTGTGGGAATAAAGGTTGCTTAGAGCAGTACTGCTCCGATAAAGTTCTTCTAGAGCTGTTCAAAGAAAAGAAAGAGTTAACAGATGTCAATCCTGATTTATTAGCTGAGCTATATTTTGCTAAAGACCCCCTTGTTCAAGAAATTATTCAAGAACATTGCTATAATTTATCGAAGGGCATAAACAATATAATGACTTTTTTTGCTCCAAAGGTTATATTCATGAACAGTTCTGTCATTCGAAGAATCCCTGAGATACTTTCATTAATCAGCAATAATCTGCAAAGCTCCTTTAATAAAGACATCGTCATTGAAAATTCCAGTTTAGGTTCGAAGGCATCTTTATTTGGGGCTACCGCTTTGAACATTCGTAATTTCTTAAATATTTCCCATCTGAAAATTATTAATACAGATTAACATAGCATTTTGTGTATGGTTCATGGAGTGATACAATCTTGTTTCTAAAAATAACAGATTGTATCATTTTTTCTTATACTTTAAAGGAAATCTTCTTAGGATAAATGAAACTTTTCTCCTCCTTATCTCGTAATATCATTATGAACGTAAAGTGTGATACAATCGTTTAAAATACATAATACAATATTTACAAGAAATTGAATGAATATGCTATACTTGCTATACAAAATAAGAAAAAGGTGAAAAATTTTGACAAAGAAGAAGTTTCATTATTGGTTACTGCAGATCCTCATCATCACTGCCATTATTTATCTCTGCACAAAAATTACGTTTTTATTCAAACCAGTTGCAGTGCTATTTTCCACACTTTTTGTGCCAATTATAATTACTGGTTTCTTATATTTTTTACTTAATCCAATCGTTAAATTTTTGCAAAAAAATAAAATTCCGAAAACACTCGCAATTATTATTCTCTATCTTGCAGTGATTGGAATTATTATTTTGGCAATTGGCAGTGTTGTACCGATGATTAGTAAACAGGTTAGCGAATTATTTAGCAATATTCCTAAATATGCTGATGATGCAGTTCACTATTTCCAATACTTAAATGATACTAAACAGTATAAATGGATTATGAACCAAGAATATGTAAAAATTGAGGATATTACGGAGAACCTAAAGGCTTATGCTCAAACTATTCCAAGCAATATAACAAATGGAATTGGGACAGTTATCAGTACCATGACGAATATCACCATTACTATTGTAACGGTTCCATTTTTACTTTTCTATTGTTTTAAAGATGGTAGCAAATTTCCTGAAGCATTATCAAAATTCTTCCCTTCTTCTTATCGAAAAGAAGGTTTAAGAATTATTAAAGATACAAGTGAAACAATTGCAGCCTATATTCAAGGACAAGTAATAGTAGCTTTGTTTGTAGGAACCTTATCTTTAATCGGCTATTTGAGTATTGGGCTTGATTATGCACTTGTAATGGCCTTAATTGTTGCTGTTACGAATATTATTCCATATGTTGGTCCTTTAATTGGTGGTGCACCAGCTGTTATAATCGCCCTTTTCACATCGCCAACACAAGCGTTCCTAGTTATTATTGTCATTACCATTGCTCAACAGATTGAAGGAAATATCCTATCTCCATTAATTCTAGGAAAAAGGTTGGATACCCATCCAGCAACAATTATTATTTTGTTATTAGTAGCAGGAAATTTAGCAGGAATTTTAGGAATGATTCTTGCCGTACCGACCTATGCTGCTGTCAAAACGATTGTAGTTAATATTAATCGTCTCCTTAAAGCACGGAAAGCAGCTATATTAAATACCCAAATCCCTCCAATCGAGTAAAAGATTTTGGTATAAGTTATAGTATTTTCTTTGAAATAAGAAAAAGGGAATTTGATTTTTGAAGATCAAATTCCCTTTTTTATTTTAGCTGTTTATGCAAATGTCAAGGAATCAACTGTTTCACGATCTAATCTCTTAATAACTTCCACAATTAATTTGACTGCATTTTCATAATCATCACGATGAAGCATTGCAGCATGTGAATGAATATAGCGAGTTGCGATTGTGATCGATAACGTCGGAACTCCTTTATGTGTTAAGTGAATAGAGCCAGAGTCTGTCCCGCCTCCTGGCACACTATCAAATTGATAAGGAATGTTTAGCTCATCCGCTGTATCTGTAACAAGGTCACGTAACCCTTTATGGGAAACCATTGAAGCATCATATAAGATGATTTGTGGACCCTTACCCATTTTACTTAGTGCTTCTTTTTCTGTAACTCCCGGTGTATCTCCAGCTATTCCAACATCAACTCCGAACCCAATATCCGGCTCAATTAAGTTCGCTGCTGTTTTCGCTCCACGAAGACCTACCTCTTCTTGAACTGTTCCAACACCATATACAATATTAGGATGATTGATTTCTTTTAAATTTTTTAATACATCAATTGCAATTGCACAACCAATTCGATTATCCCATGCTTTTGCAAGCAACATTTTTTCATTATTCATTACTGTAAATTCGAAATATGGAACGATCATATCTCCTGGTTTTACTCCCCATTCCATTGCTTCTTCTTTAGAAGATGCACCAATATCAATAAAGATATCCTTAATATCTATTGGTTTTTTTCTTGCTTCTGGGCTTAATACATGTGGAGGTTTAGACCCTGTAATTCCAGTAATTTCGCCTTTACTCGTTACAATCGTTACTCTTTGAGCTAGCATTACTTGGGACCACCAACCGCCTACTGTTTGAAAATAAAGAAACCCTTTATCATCAATACGAGTTACCATAAATCCAACTTCATCCAGATGACCTGCAACCATAATTTTTGGTCCATTTTCCTGACCAACTTTCTTAGCAATTAAGCTTCCTAAATTATCTGTTGTCACTTCATCCGCATATTCTGTTATGTACTTTTTCATTACTTCTCTTGGTTCTCTTTCATTGCCTGGGATGCCTTTTGCATCTGTGAGATCTTTAAGCATCGTTAATGTTTCATCTAATTTGGACATTATTTCGACTCCCTTAATATAATATATTCTTCATTATTATACTAGAAAATAGATATAGTACAAAGTATTAATTACTTATAAAAAGAATCTTCCCTCAATAGTTGCTTACTACCCGTCTTATATGGGTATAGAAAGAACCCTTGCTTTTATTATGTATCAAACCTTGGTTTCTATTTATTTAATCTTTTTTCTTTTAAAAAAATATTTTTTCTAAAATAATGAAACCTTTTCTATTATCAATCGTATTCTATTAGTTAATCCTGAAAAATTAAGTTACTGGAGGCTCTTTTATGAAATGGCTTTTGTTAATTGTTCTGCTCGTATTTCTTCTTTATGGTTTATTTCGAATCCTTTCTTTCTTAATGAATCCACAACAACGATTGAAGTTAGCGCAAAAGCGGAGAACTTTTTATTTGCTCGATCAAAAGGATAATATAAGAATGAATCTCTTATTAACCTATAAAGGGCATTTACTCGAAGGGGAAAAATACGCAGTAGCAAACGAAGTTGATCACATCTTACTATTCCCTACCAATCCTTATAATACGAAGATGTCAAAACAAGACAAAGCCTATATAGAACAGTCACTATTGTCTATATACCCAAAGGCTAAAATTGATTGGACACGGTTTAAAGAAGCAGAAAAAAATACGTAGAGGTTCGGACAGTATTCCAGCTCATTGAAAAACCCGACCAACCATATCAAGTTCCATATGGTTGGTCGGGTTTTTATAGTTTATAAAAGACCGTTTCAGTGAAGTTGGTGTTGTTCCCTGCAGCACATTTTGTGTCTGTAGCAGAATGGGAACGAATTAGTTTTTCATTTGATTATTTTTCATAACTCATATTGGATAACAGCTATTTGTGAAATCGCTATATTAGAAATTGTTCGTCTTCACAGATTAGCAAATTAGTTTTGTCCTAGACTTTTTTACATGAAGTATTTTACTCATGGGCTTCTTTAAAAAATTCTCTCCATTTAATAATCGTAATTTTTTCCCTTAAAATATAAACAAGTATCGCTAATGCAAACATAATAATGACGACCATTGTTAACGAAAATTGACTAATAAACTGACCGAAAATAGTATAAAAGAACGCTAAAGGTATATTGCTTAAAAAAGCGCTTTTTCCATATTCATTTAAACTTTTTCTTTTCTCTAATAGGCAAAAATTTAGTAAATGATAATGAAATACTGGTATTAAACGCAATACTGTGATTTGTCCAAGTGTCAAATTACGATACTCCCCAAACCATCTTTTTTTTAAATTAGATAGTTTCCGATGTGTCTTTGGCAAGCGATGAATGACAGTATAGAAAATGAGACAATTAATTGTTAAGCCTATAATAGAATAGATGGTTCCAAGCGTCACTCCAAATAAAACTCCTCCTGCAATACAGACTAAGATTGGAGGAATAAACAAAAATTGCCGTAGGGTATGGAATAAAATAAATATAATTGGCGCTAAAATGCCACTAACTTCTACCATTACAAATAGGACTGATAACTGCTCTTCCATCTTATCACCTTCTGCTCTAAAGAATCATGCTGTTATTAAAGTGTATAGAAAAAGACAAGAGAATATGCCTAAACATTCAGCCAATAGAGTACAATCCCTAATTCTAGTAATGTTAGTGCTGGTAAACCATATTTAAATGTAGCATGCTTTGTTTTATGCCGAAAATTTTTCATACCTATGTATAACCCTAAAGCACCGAAAAAAATAGCAATTGTCCAAAGGGTTCGCTCACTTATGCGATACTGATGCTTGATCGCTCTTTTTTTATCAATCATCATGAATAAATAGCCTGTTACATTGATTAACACTAAATAGATGGATAGTAATGGCATCATCCTGCTTCCTCCTTCTTTCAAAGAAAAAAATATAAAAAAAAGAAGGTAGCAAATACCTCCTTTTTTTAATAAACTTATTTTAAGTTTTGTTTTGCAACTGTAGCTAATTCAGCAAATGCTTTTTCATCACTTACAGCAAGTTCAGCAAGCATTTTACGGTTTACTTCAATACCAGCTAACTTCAATCCGTGCATTAAACGGCTATAAGAAAGACCGTTGATACGAGCAGCTGCGTTGATACGAGTAATCCATAATTTACGGAAATCACGTTTCTTTTGACGACGATCTCTGTATGCATACATTAATGATTTCATTACTTGTTGGTTTGCAACTTTGTATAATGTATGTTTTGAACCATAATAACCTTTAGCTAATTTAAGAACTTTTTTACGACGTTTGCGTGTAACTGTACCGCCTTTAACACGTGGCATATAATTTCCCTCCTATATTGAAAAAATTACTTAATGTTGTCTAATAAATGACGAATGCGTTTGAAATCGCCTTTGGATACTAATCCAGCTTTGCGAAGTTTACGTTTTTGCTTAGTAGATTTGTTAGCAAATAAGTGACTAGTATAAGCTTTTGAGCGTTTTAATTTACCAGAGCCTGTCTTTTTGAAACGTTTAGCAGCTCCGCGGTGAGTTTTCATTTTTGGCATTTGGTATTCCTCCTCTTACTTGTCGTTTTTAGGCGCTAAAGTCATGAACATGCTTCGACCGTCCATTTTTGGATGTGATTCCACAGTGGCAACTTCTGCACATGCTTCTGCAAAACGAACAAGTACTCGTTGACCGATTTCCTTATGTGTAATAGCACGTCCTTTAAAACGAATGGATGCTTTTACTTTATCGCCTTTTTCTAGGAACTTAATAGCATTACGAAGCTTTGTATTAAAGTCATGCTCATCTATAGTTGGACTAAGGCGAACCTCTTTAATATTAATGATTTTTTGATTTTTACGTGCTTCTTTTTCTTTCTTTTGCTGTTCAAACTTGTATTTACCATAGTCCATGATACGAGCTACTGGCGGTTTTGCGTTTGGAGCAACAAGAACAACATCAAGATTTACACGTGTTGCAATTTCAAGAGCTTCAAATTTCGTTTTAATCCCAAGCTGTTCTCCATTTTGGTCAATAAGACGAACTTCTCTTGCACGAATGCCTTCATTTAAAATCATATCTTTGCTAATAGTTAAACACCTCCAAGGTTAATGACGAATACAACGTTCGGGTCAAGAATAATCTATTCTAGGTCACCTTCTCTAGCTTAGATACTAATTGACACTTGACTCTCAAGTTGACATCGTAGGCTTTGTAATCTTTATCATCCAAATAAAAAAGTGTGGATGAACAATTCACCCACACTTACGAAACAAAAGTAATACCTAAAATGTTTTACGTAATACCTGTTAACTACTTGGAATCTGTGTCAATCAGGTGAGAAGCGGGTGCTTCTTCTTTTCCTCAAACTCGTATTCAATTTACCTTAGTAACTATATCACAAATGATAACTGTAAGTCAACGAAAGAAATATCACAACGAGAAAAATTTTATCAAAATAATTGATTCAATGCAATACTTTTTATGCATAAATTCAGAAAAGCTAGGAATATGGAACGAAATTCGGACTTTACAACCTTTAAAACGACAGAAGTTCGTTTGTTTTTTGCTTTCTGGCAGACGTCCATTCCCTCTGAACCTTATCCTAAGATCCATGAAAACTAAGTCATAAGAATGCTACTTCATAAAAATCTATGCTAACTTAGTTAGAAAATTTTACTTCTTGCGTTAATTTTTCCAAGAAGTCTACATAAGAAACTGTTTCTGATTTTTGTTCTCCGTATTTGCGGACATTTACGGCTTTGTCTTCTACTTCTTTATCTCCGACTACTAGCATGTAAGGGATTTTTTTCATTTGCGCCTCACGGATTTTGTAGCCGATTTTTTCATCACGTTCGTCAAGCTCTACACGGATACCGTGTCTTTGTAAGTTTTCTTGTACTTCTTTTGCATAGTCAAAGTGTACAGAAGGTGATACAGGAATCACTTGTACTTGCACTGGCGATAACCAAGTTGGGAATGCCCCTTTGTATTCTTCGATAAGGAATGCAATAAAGCGTTCCATTGTAGATACTACTCCTCTATGGATAACAACTGGACGATGTTGTTTTCCATCCTCCCCAACATATGTTAAATCAAAGCGCTCAGGCAATAAGAAGTCCAATTGCACAGTAGATAATGTCTCATCTTTTCCTAAAGCTGTTTTCACTTGCACATCCAATTTAGGACCATAGAATGCAGCTTCTCCTTCTGCTTCAAAATAATCTAGACCTAGGTCGTCCATTGCCCCTTTCAGCATGCTTTGTGCTTTATCCCACATTTCATCGTCATCAAAATATTTTTCAGTATCTGCTGGATCACGATAAGATAGTCGGAATGAGTAATCTGTAATATCGAAATCTTTATATACTTCTAATACTAAGTTTACGACACGTTTGAATTCATCTTTAATTTGGTCTGGTCTTACAAAGATATGCGCATCATTTAATGTCATTCCACGAACACGCTGTAATCCAGATAATGCACCTGACATTTCATAACGATGCATTGTTCCAAGCTCTGCGATACGAATTGGCAATTCGCGATAGCTGTGAATATCATTTTTATAAACAACCATATGATGTGGACAGTTCATTGGACGAAGCACTAACTGTTCATTATCCATTTCCATTACTGGGAACATATCCTCTTGATAATGATCCCAGTGACCAGAGGTCTTGTACAGGTCTACACTACCCATAATCGGTGTATATACATGGTTATAGCCTAATCTTTCTTCCTTGTCTACTATATAGCGCTCTACAATGCGTCTGATTGTTGCACCTTTTGGAAGCCATAGCGGTAGGCCTTGTCCCACTTTTTGAGAAGTCATAAATAAATCTAATTCTTTCCCAATTTTACGATGATCTCTTTCCTTCGCCTCTTCTAAAAATCGTAAGTGCTCCTCTAACTCATTCTTCTTAAAGAATGCAGTTCCATAAATACGCTGAAGCATTTTATTATCGCTATTTCCTCTCCAATAAGCCCCAGCAATATTTAGTAATTTAAACTCTTTTAGTTTTCCAGTTGAAGGAACATGTACACCACGACATAGATCAACGAATTCACCTTGTTGATAAAGTGTTACCGTTTCATCTTCTGGGATTGCATCAATTAATTCTAGCTTATATTCGTCATCCATTTCTTTAAAAAGCTCAATCGCTTCCGCTCTGCTTACTTCTTTACGAACAATCTCCAGATTTTCATTGATTATTTTCTTCATTTCCTTTTCAATAGCCGGTAAATCTTCTGGTGTTAATGATTGCTCTAAATCAATATCATAATAATACCCATTTTCGATAACTGGACCTACACCAAGCTTTACATTTCCATAGATACGTTTAATCGCTTGTGCCATTAAGTGTGCAGTGCTATGACGCAAAATTTCTAGTGCATCCGGGCTATCAGGTGTAACAATTTCAAAAGAAGCATCTTCTAAAATTGGTCTTTTCAAATCATATAATGAACCATTTATTTTTCCTGCAAGTGCTTTTTTTCTTAACCCTGGGCTAATGGAACCGGCAATATCTTCTGTTGTTGTCCCTACTGGAAACTCCTTTACCGCTCCATCTGGAAATGTAATGTTAATTAGATCTGACATAAAACTTCCTCCTTCATTCTCGCCATTAAGCTTTTCATGTACGATAAGAACCGATTGAACGCAAAAAAACCCATCCCTATGCGAAGGGACGAGTTTTATAAATATAAACACGTGGTTCCACCCTAATTCTCAGACAATCCATTGTCTGACTTTAGTTTAAACAGATAACGGCTGCTGAGACCGCCAGTCATTACTTAGGTTCCCTGTTCCTGACTGAAGTTTAAAGGTGGTAAGTAATCTCATCGTGTTAGGAAGTTCCCAGCATCCTTCCCTCTCTTTAAACCGTACAAGAAAACTATTGTCCTTATCAATACATGTATAAGTTATAGTTAATTTATGTACGTTATTATATGCTTTTCTAAACATAAAATCAAGGGGAGATAAAAATCTTATTTTATTTCTTTTTGAGTGTTTATTCTTAGGAAAAAATGACCCTTTTCAAGAAGCTGTACTCTCTCTTCAAAAATGTTTAAAATTGTTCGCACAATAGGCAACTCCCTATCTTCAGTATATAAATAGATTGTTTTCGGAGCAATTGCCAGCAGTGGTCCTAAAGAATATGGGTCAATATAATAGGGAGAAGAAGCTAAACTTCTTTGCTCATACAACATCATTAATTCCTGTTGGGGAATCTCTTGATATTCGGTATCAAAAAACTGGATTTCTAAGTCAACTAAAACATGAATATGATTCACTTTTGCAGTTTTTTTAGAAAGGGAATTTCGTAAGCTATGAATAAACACCTGATATTCTTGTTCCATTTTGTACTCATCAATCGATAATTCTATGTATTTTAGTAGCTTTTCAAAAAAAGCCTTTAATCGAAAGGTCACAAATGAATCAAAAGAAAATGCATGATGTGTTTCCACCATAAAATTATTCATACTTTCTGCAAGACATGCTTTTATATTTATATCTTTTGTTATATTTGCTAGTCCTTCACGCTCTTCTTCTATTAAACTATGAAGAAGTTCTAATATACTGCGTTGTTCTAATTCATCCATATAGAAATAACGATTTTGTAATATTTCTTTTGCCCAATCATCTGTTTTAATATGCAAGATAAAAGCAGTTAAGCATTTTTGCACTACCTGACTGCTTCCATCTATTTTAACGACATTTCCACTATTGTCATCACTTATTCTTTCAATCGACTCAGCAGGTTTTACCTGTTTATTCATTAAACGCAAAAATTTCTTTGCATCTTTTTCAGATTGAAATTGAATTTCGATCAACCGTATCCCCCCTTTATAAAGAAGTCCTCGATTCCATATATATGGGGGATAGAGAGAAAATAGACTATAAAATAAGGAAAATCATCGGAGTATGTCCGTTATCGTAATATATGCTTACAATATATAGGAATTGCCTTTTCTAAAAAAATAGACAGACTTTTAATTAGTCTGTCTTCGTTCGTAATATCCAAATTCACAAAAAGAATACGATTGCTCCTACTATAATGACATACACAATAATGTATCTTATATACATCACTTGTAAAGAAATGGATCGTTTTTCGCAAAGATTTCTTACGTATGCAAGTAACCTTCTATTTTTTGTAACATACGTATAAGTTAATCCAAATACCAATAATGCCAAGATTATTTTATAAATTCCCGGGCTATAAAACGAGAGAAAAAATGGGATTAACAATAGCAAAATAGTGATGGATACAAAGAAAAGAAATTGATTATAACGCTTTACCAGTAATTTTTCTGCATTCGAAATTTCCGTCAACTCAACACTACTCCTTACACTTATAAACATCTAGTATAAATTTTTTATATCCGCTTATTTTTACCTTTTACATGAATCGGTGTAGATAAGTAACGAATTCTTTCCATTACTCTCATTGCTTTCATCTTTTCCTCTTCTCCTCTTTGAGAGTAGGTAAGATGATGCTCTAGTCCACTAAAGTCAAAATTAGATGTAAATAAAGTCGGTAAATTCTCTAACATCCTAAACTGTAAGATTGGTCCTAATACCTCGTCTCGAATCCAACTAGACATTGTTTCTGCACCAATATCATCCAGCATTAAAATCGGCTCCCTTTTGATGCTTTCGATTTTGTCATTTAATGTACTATTAGCAATCGAGCTTTTCATTTCCCTAAATAATTCAGGAACATATACGATCATAGAAGAAATTTGCTTTTGAGAAAGTTCGTTTGCAATGGCTCCTAAAATATAGGATTTACCCACTCCAAATTCACCGTAAAAGTATATTCCCTTTTGTCTTTGACCAGGTTTATACTCCTCTACAAATCGAATAGCTGCATCTACCGCTTCCATTCTTTCTCCTTCTATGTCCAGCCTGTCAAAAGATGCTTCTAAAATGTCCTTGGGCACATATAAACTTTGGATTAATTTTTCTTTTTTCTTTTGGTTATCCTCTTGGAGCTTCCTTGGGCAGCGGTCATATTGAATCTCAATATTCCCCCTGATAACAACTAGACTCGGATGATAACCCTGCATCATATTCACACAACCTTGAAGGCTTGGGCACTTATTACAAGCCTTGCTTTGATTAGCATATTCATATAATTTCATCATTCCCACATCTACCGCATTGGAAGTCAACTCATCTTCATGCTCGCGTAAAAAGGCCCTCACATCAGGGTGTGCAAGTACTTCCTGTTTCATCGCACGGTAACGTTCCTGAAAATTATTACCTGCCCCAAACTTCTTTAACGTATCATTAATCCTTTCCACCCTTTGATTCACCACCTATTTTTTTAATTTTTTTATGCGTTCTTCCAGCTCTCTTTTCTTCTGCTCCAAGTCTTTGTCGCTTGCTGCATTATCTTGATTCTGTTCTGCTGTTTTATTTGCTTCTTCATTCCCCTGATCTTGTTGTCCAAACCATTCTGGAATTTTTTCTGTACGAATTGCTTTGCGACGAGTTGACTTTGATTGTTGATTTTTTTTACCTTGCGCCCATTCCATATATTGCTTATGTTCCTTTTTCGCTAAATCCATTGCATCCTTCACCGTACGAATATTCTTTCTTACCCATTGACCAGCTATCTTTTCTATATAACCTTTCGTTAATTTCATATCTGTTTTTAGCATAACATATTGAATAAGCACATTTATTACTCCAGGTAAGAGCTTTTGTGAAAACATAATTTCTTCGATTATTTGCAAATCCGTTTTAGATGGTTCAGCACCTCCTGAAATATCTTTTAATACTTCACGAGGAGAAGTATGATCTAAATAATAGATTAATTCTTCCTCTTTTGATTTTGGTGCATCCATAGACGAATAATCTTTCTGCGGCTGTTTTCGGTCAACTAACATTGGCAGCAAATCGTTATGCTGAAATTGATACCAATCACGAGCAGCTATTCTTAATTCTTCCATATCAATCTCATCCTGTTGATTAATTGCACTGATAACGATATTCTTCATTTGAATGGGGTCAATTCCATAGATAAAGGCAAGATTTTGTATCGCTTCCTTCACCTTTTTGGTAAAGGCTTTTTTCGAAAGTAAAGAATCGTGTATTCCTGCATAGAGTAGTTCAAAATCAAAATCCACCTTCGTAATTTGAATTCCAGTCTGCTCTTCTCTTCCAATATAGGTTTGGTCAGTCTCTTCTTCATCCTCTAATTCATGTATTGCCCGAACAGCACTTCCATGATCAGACATAAATACCTCTTGAAAACCTTTTGTTACAAGCTGAAAACTTGGATCAACAATTTTTTCATCGGAAAAGAATTTCTTCAATCTGCTATATTGTGCTTTTCCAATTTTTCGATATAAATAAACATTTAACATTCCGTCGAGAAAATATTGTGCTGGCGATAAAGGTGGCTGCAATTCATAAATAAACGAGCGATTGCCATCCTCCTTCTTTAAATACGTTTTTAAAAGACCAATTCCCTCTAGCTTTAGTCTTGCTTCATATATATCATTTAAACCACAGCTCATGAAATTCATTAAGCTATGATGTGTATTTGTCATGGACCACAAGCGATTTTCTTCTACTTCAGCCCATAAAGTCATGTATAAAGCTAAACACTGTGTCCCAATTAATGGTTGATACAAGAATGTGATTGTTTTTCGATCATAATCACTTAAGAGTCCATTCGCAGCTACTCGATATCTGTCGACGGGAAGTAGGTCTTGCCAGTGCTGAGACATATTAAGTCCCCCTTCCTTACATTCTATTTCCATCAAAGGAGTTGAAAGGCAAAAAAGAGCCAAAGAAATCTTCAGCTCCCTTAGTAATCATTTCCATAAAGTGAAACTCATTAATGAGTTTTTCCCCCCATCCATAGTTGAACCAATCGGATCTTTATGGACAACAATCTCCCAACTTTACTCCTCGTATTCTCCTAAGCAAAAGGAGAGAGTCTTATGGTCCGTATAGAGAGGGATAAAATTCGCTAGTCTTTTTTGATTAATTCTTTAAGTTCGTCAATAAACACATTTATATCTTTAAACTGGCGATAAACAGAAGCAAACCGTACATATGCCACTTCGTCAACTTTTGCTAAGCGATCCATTACCATTTCTCCAATTATTTCACTCTTTATCTCTGAGGCAACATTACTTCGAAGCTCTTTCTCTACTTCTGCAGTAATTTCCTCCAGTTGTTTTAATGCAACCGGTCTCTTCTCACATGCTCTAATTAAACCACGCAATATTTTATCCTTACTAAATTCTTCACGTGTTCCTTCTTTCTTCACTACAATCAAAGGAATCTCTTCTACTTTTTCAAAAGTTGTAAATCGATTGCCACAGGCTTCACACTCTCTTCTTCTACGAATCGATTTATATTCATCAACTGGTCGTGAATCAAGAACACGGGTGTTATTATGTTGACAGGTAGGACATCTCATTTCATATCAGCTCCGAATTCTTTGTTCCATGTATATACTTATCTTCATATTATATAAAATTAAAGGCTTGTACAAGTAATTATATTAAATTTCACCTATAACCTAATGTCAGATAGGAAAAACATGCCACTTTTCCAAAATATTCTTCGCTTGCTGTAATGAATTTTCGATTGTCCCATTATTATTAATTACTTCATCAGCAAGAGCTTTTTTCTCCAGCAAAGGCATCTGCGCATTTATTCTATTAACTGCCTGCTCATAGCTTAAATTATTTCTGTTCCTTAACCTTGCTATTTGGATATCTCGATCTACATATACTAAAATAGTTCGATCAACCATTGTGTTTAATTTATTTTCAAATAGTAATGGGATATCTAAAATTACGATTTTTTCGCCCATCTTAACGGCTTGTCTTTGCTTTTCATCCATTCTCCTTCTTACATCAGGATGAACGATACTATTAAGCACATCCCGTTCCCCTTCATTCGAAAAAATAATTTCTCCAAGCTTTTGGCGATTTAAAGTACCATCTTGATGAAGAATATCCTTACCAAAATGAGCAACAATTTCTACATATGCTGGTTCTCCTATTTCAACAGCTAATCTAGACTCGATATCAGCGTCAATAATCGGAATATGCAATGATTGATAATAGGAGGATATTGTCGATTTGCCGCTCGCAATCCCCCCTGTTAAGCCTACTATTAATGTCATGACAATACCTGCCTTATTAAATTTAGTATGTAACAAAATTAAATGAACAAACACTTTTGTAAATATATAAAGCAATAGATAGGTGAAATTCCTAAGGCGATTCGCCAAGGAGGGTCACCACCTTAGAAAATATAACCTATTCGCTAATTTTTTCAAGCGATTTAGAGTTTAAATATCCCAATAATAATTAAAATAATCCCTGGGATAAAAGAAAATTTATCCATATAACTTTTTTCTGACAGAAATTTACCTAGATAAATCCCTAACGAAACAAAGGATGTACTCATAAAGATAACGGAAAGTGTTAAAAAAAGTGGAGGAAGTCCTAGCATGGAAGCTCCAATTCCTGCGCCAAAGGCATCTAAAGACAGAGCAAAGCCTAACATAACTGCTTCTACCCCTGTAATTGTTCCCGATTTATCAAAGTCGGCTGACAAAGGTTTCTTCAATATATTTATAACGATACCTAAAGATTTTATTTCAAAATTAATAATATTCTTTTCTTCTGTTAATACTTCCTTTTCCTTGCTTGGCTTAAAATATTGGTAAAGAATCCATCCACCTAATATTATTAATATAATGCCACCTAAACTCTCTGCAAACGAGGGGGAGAATATCCTTGAAATAACATGACCTACCAACATTGCTGTAAGCAGTGTCAGACCGGAACAACAGGCGATAATAAGGATAGAATTTAAGGGCATTTTCATTTTTCGCAGACCATAAGTAAACCCAACACTAAAGCTATCGATGCTAACAGCGATTGCTATTAATAAAAGAGAAAACACCTGGGCCATAAAGATAAGCTCCTTCCAAATCAATAGTAATATACTATATGGAAAGAGCCCATCCAATGTTAATTTAGATTTATTGTTTTATTTTTTTGACAATTAGGACAAAAAACAGTTCCTCTTCCTCCGACAATAATTCTTTCTAATGTATGTCCACATACTTTACAGTCTTGCCCTTTTCGGCCATATACATATAGTTCAAGCTGGAACATTCCTATTTGCCCTTGTGTGTTTACATAAGAACGAATCGTACTACCACCCTTTTCAACAGCTTCCGATAAAGTAGCAATAATCTCTTTATATAGTTTCTCCATTTCGGCAGATTTTAACGAATTTGCTAATCGCTCTGGATGAATGCCACTTCGAAACAATGCTTCATCTACGTAAATATTGCCTAAACCAACGACAATTTTTTGATCCAATAATGCCGTTTTTATGCTTCGGCTGGTTTTTAATAATCGCTCTGTAAAATTAGCAATCGTAAAATCAGCATCAAATGGTTCAGGACCTAATTGAGACAGTGGCATGGCATTTAATTCCTCACCCTTTTTAAATAAATGCATTGTTCCAAATTTACGTACATCCTTATATCTTAATTCAGAACCATCTTCAAAAAAGAAAATAACATGGGTATGTTTATCAACGGGTTCACCAGCTTGAAACACACCGTATTTGCCTTCCATTCGCAAATGCGAAACAATCGTAAAATCATTTGTTTCAATTAAAATGAATTTGCCTCGTCTTTTTACATCAAGGATGGTTTGACCAATTAATGCATCGGAAAACTCTTCTACATTTTCTGGTTTTTTAATCATTTTTGCCCATGACACAACAACTTCCTTAATTACTTTATTTTGCGTTAATTGTTTTAACGTTTTACGTACCGTCTCAACTTCTGGTAATTCTGGCACCTCATATACCTCATTTCCTTGAGAAAATTGCTCATGATTCTTTACTTCTCACCAATATTATAAAATAATCATTTATTACTTCGCATCATACCAAGTTGGTCCATAAGAGTAATCCACTTTTAAAGGAACACTTAATTCAACTGCATGTTCCATTACATCTGGAACTATTTCTTTCAACTTCTCGATTTCTTCTTTTGGAGCCTCAAAGATTAATTCATCGTGCACTTGTAATAATAATTTAGCCTGTAATC
Source organism: Niallia sp. HCP3S3_B10 (assembly GCF_052064465.1). Taxonomy (NCBI): domain Bacteria; kingdom Bacillati; phylum Bacillota; class Bacilli; order Caryophanales; family Bacillaceae; genus Niallia; species Niallia sp. HCP3S3_B10. Next base: position 48,433 of record NZ_JBQHVO010000023.1, read on the forward strand.
CTTCTTCTTCTAAACGTTTTGCCATTTCAATCATCGCTTTTTTTATAATGTCAGCGGCACTGCCTTGTATTGGTGTATTCATTGCTGTTCTCTCGGCAAAGCTTCGAAGATTAAAGTTTCTGCTTGTGATATCAGCTAAATACCTTCTTCTATGAAGCAATGTTGAGACATATCCTTTTTGTTTTGCATCTGCCACAATTTCTTCCATATAACTCCTTACTCCTGGATAGCTTTCTAAATAGCGTTCAATAAACTTGGCTGCTTCTTTTCTCGTAATGTGCAAGCTTTGCGATAACCCATAGTCACTAATACCATATACAATTCCAAAGTTAACCGCTTTTGCATGTCTTCGCATATTAGAAGTGACCTCATCTGCTTCTACATGAAAAACGGACATAGCTGTTTCTGTGTGGATATCATGGTCTTCTCTGAATGCTTCTATTAATTTCTCGTCATTGGCAATATGAGCAAGAACACGTAACTCGATTTGGCTATAGTCAGCAGCAAAAATAACCCAATCCTTTTCTGTCGGTACAAATGCTTGTCTAATTTTTCTTCCTTCTTCTAACCGAATTGGAATATTTTGAAGGTTAGGATCAATAGAGCTTAAACGACCTGTTTGTGTCAATACTTGATTAAATCTTGTATGAATTCTTCCATTATGTACCACTTTTTGCAAGCCTTCTATATAGGTTGACTGTAATTTACCAAGCTGTCTATATTCAAGGATTTCTCTAATTACTTCATGTGAACTTGCAAGCTGTTCCAACACATCAGCAGAGGTTGAATATCCTGTCTTCGTTTTTTTCACAACTGGCAAGCCAAGCTTTTCAAATAAAATAACACCGAGCTGCTTCGGAGAGTTAATATTAAAGGTTTCACCTGCAAGCTCATAAATTCGCCCTTCAATTTCTTTCAGTCTTTCGGAAAGCTCTTCTCCCATTGCTTTCAAGCGATCAACATCCACTTTCACTCCCGTTGACTCCATATCAGCTAGCACTAGGCTTAATGGCATTTCTAAATCATAAAATAGTGCTTCTTGGTCATTCTTTCTTAATTCATCTTCCATTTTCTCTTGTATAGCCTGCATAGCGAATGCTTTTCTTACGATGTGATCAGATAAGAATTCTTGATCTGGAACCTTTCTTTTTGCTCCTTTTCCATAGAAAGCTTCATCTGATTGTAAGTTAAGATAGCCATATTTTTTAGCAACAGAAGCAACATCTTCAATCGTTGCAGAAGGATCTGCTAAATATGCAGCAATAAGAACATCAAACGTAATTCCTTTTAAATGAATCCCTTGATGTCGTAAAGACACTTCCGATCTTTTAGCATCATAAACAATCTTTTCTTTGTTTTCATCTTCTGCCCATGCTTTGAAAGCAGACGATACTAAAGCTTGATTGATCGGTAGATAGTATGCTCCTGTGTCATTTAATAAAGAGATACCTAAGATTGGGGCATAATGATAGTTATCCTCCAATACTTCGACATACATTATATTTATATCAGAAAAAATAGCTTCTGTAATATTTTCAACCGTTTCAAAATTTATATCTTCTAACACTAGTTCCTCTTGTTCAGGTGTTTCTCCTAATTTTTCGAGTAAAGAGTTAAATCCAAGCTCCTTGAACATTTCTTTTAGCTTTTCTATTTGCATTCCAGGAAATTCTGTATCTTCCAAAGTTATTGTTAGAGGAGCTTTTCTTGTAATAGTAGCTAGTTCTTTGCTCATTAAAGCTTGATCCTTAAATTCTTCTAGCTTTTCTTTCAGCTTCTTACCACTTACTTGGTCAATAGACTCTACCAATTTTTCTAATGAATCAAATTCCTTCAACAATTTAATTGCTGTTTTTTCTCCTACCCCAGGAACACCAGGAATATTATCTGAACTATCTCCCATTAAGCCTTTCATATCAATAATACGATCTGGAGTTAGACCGTATTTTTCCTGAACATGTTCAGGCGTATAGGATTCCATATCTGTTATCCCTTTTCTTGTGATATAAACAGTTGTCTTATCTGAGCTCAATTGTGTTAAATCTTTGTCACCAGAAATAACAACCACTTCAAACCCATCCTTTTCTCCTTGAAGAGAAAGAGTTCCAATAATATCATCTGCTTCATAGTTTTCTAATTCGTAATGATGGATACCATAGGATTTCAATAGCTCTCTTATATAAGGGAATTGCTCTGACAATTCTGGTGGTGTCTTCTGACGCCCTCCCTTATATTCACTAAATGTTTTATGTCGGAAAGTTGTTTTTCCTGCATCAAAGGCTACTAAAACATGTGTTGGCTTCTCTTCTTCTAAAATTTTCATTAACATCATGGTAAAACCGTAAACAGCATTTGTATGTACACCTTTATCGTTATTTAAAAGCGGTAAAGCGAAAAACGCGCGATAGGCAATACTATTACCGTCTATTAATATTAATTTCTTTTTCAAGAAATCCTCCTCCATCCTATTTATGTGTTATGTTATCTCGTAAAAAAAACGATGATTGTTACATGGCTCAATACTATTTATTTTACATGACATATACATAAATGTAAAAAGGCAGAGATTGCTGAAAAAGAGGTTCCTTCCTACGCTTATATTTATTTCATTCATCGACGAAATAAACGTGGAACAAACACCTTTTACCAACTATCTCTGCTATTTTTACAACTTTAATAAAAACATTTTAGGTATATTGACATGGTCTTGAATTGGAGAAAACTATCTATTCTACTAACGAGCGAGAACCAATTCTTCCCTCTTCCAAGACTAATTTTACACAGGGGAAGCCAAAAGCGGGGTAGCTTTCAGCTTAAGTCCTTAACCAAATGGATAAGGGGGACTTCACAAATTATTGTATCAACAAAGTGTAAACCCACCATAAACCAAATGTAAAAACAATGTAAAGAGAGAAAAGCGGAAGGCACCGTTTAGCGCCGTGTGAACTGGAGCGATTTTCTTGAGATAAAGGAAACACGAAGAACGATAGTGATTCGATGTTGACTTATCGTAGAGACAATCGTGAAGTTCATCTGGCGCTGGTGACTGGAGCTAGACAATGAAAAGCGGAAGGGCCTGTTTTTTCGGTGTACAAACTGGAGACTCTCGACTGAGATAAAGGAAACACGAGGAACGGCAGTGAGTCGATGTTGACTTATCGTAGGGAGATAGTCGGAAGTTTGCTAACCGATAGGCACTGAAGCTAGACAGTGAAAAGCGGAAGGCACCGTTTAGCGCCGTGTGAACTGGAGCGATTTTCTTGAGATAAAGGAAACACGAAGAACGATAGTGATTCGATGTTGACTTATCGTAGAGACAATCGTGAAGTTCATCTGGCGCTGGTGACTGGAGCTAGACAGTGAAAAGCGGAAGGCACCGTTTAGCGCCGTGTGAACTGGCGCTGATACCATAGGAAAATGTGCTAGATTTAGAAAAAAGAGGATACCGATGTCAGTATCCCCTGTCCTTAAAATGGAAATTCCTTGTGCAAAATAACCGTGAAGGTAGTTCCTACACCCATTTCACTTTCCACATGAATCGTTCCTCTATGTAATTCAACTAAATGCTTAACAATTGCAAGACCTAGCCCTGTTCCGCCAGAATTTCTACTTCTTGCTTTATCTACGCGATAAAAGCGCTCAAATATTCTTGGAATTTCTGCCGAATCGATTCCAATTCCTGTATCTTGAATTCTAACTTCAATTTTCTTTTTCTTTTCCACAACATAGACGTTGATTTCGCCATCGTTTGGAGTATAAATCACAGCATTTGTGATTAAATTTAAAAAGACTTGAGTTAACCGACTTCTATCTCCTTGAATCTGGATAATTTCATTTGATTGAGGAAATTTCAGTTTTATATTTTTCGCCTCTGCTCGACCTTCTAGCATTTTTGTTGCCTTATTTAAAATTTCCACCAAATTAAACTCGTCTTTATTTAAAGAGAAGTGATGTTGTTCTAATTTTGATAAATCTAGAAGATCTTGAATTAAAGTCTGTAATCGATGGCTCTCTTTTAAAATAATTCGCAAAAATTCTTCCAGCGTCTCTTTATCTTCCATCGCCCCATCAAGAAGTGTTTCAGAAAATCCCTTAATAGAAGTAATAGGCGTTTTTAACTCGTGTGAAACATTGGCTACAAAGTCTTTCCGAACTTGTTCTAGCTTCTTCAACTCCGTAATATCATTAAAAACGAGCAAAATCCCCATCCACCTATCATTTGTCCCAATAATGGGAACTCCATAAACCTGAAAGCTCTTTTTCTCATTTTTAATTTCAAGTGTCATGTCTCGAATAACTTTATGTTCTGTCATAAAAATTTCTTCCGCAAGATCTGTAACTTGTCTATATGGAATAACTTTATAATATTGTTTATAAAGATAGTCAGCTGAACGAACAGAGAAAATATCTTTATAGGATTTATTGATTAAATTAATATACCCTCTGCTATCTATTAAAAGAAGGCCACTACTAATACTCTCAATCAAAGTACCTAAACGATCTTCTTGTATTTCTTGTGCTTTTACCATTTCTTGCATATCTTTGGCAACCTTATTAAGAGAAGAACTAAGAATCCCTGTCTCATCTACTCGATCTTCATATGTTCTAGCATGATAATTGCCATTTGCCAAATCAACAGCAACTTTGGTAGCCGACTCAATTGGCCTTGTGTAACGATAAATTAATTTATAACCAACTAGATAAATTACTATGAATGAAAATACAAACGAAGAAAAAATAATCCAATTGATATGTTGGTATGCATTTTCTATCTCGTCTACTTTTGCCCCTATTAGCAAATAACCTTGGCCGCCTTCTTCATCAGAAAGCTCCAGTTGGTAAAAATGAAAGTTAGGGTTACCATCAATCGCAACGGCATTTACTTTTTCATTTAATAACAAAGCCTGCATTTGATTTTCATATTCTTCATCTGTCTGCAGCTCTCCCACATTGAACAATATCTCGCCAGATTCATTAATAATCGTAATCTGTAACTCTAATGCTTCGCTATATTCGATTATTAAATCATTATTAACTTTTAAAATCCTACCGTTATTCATTATTTGATTTGCTATTAATGTAGCTTCTCTTTCTAGGCGGTGATCAAAAGAATCCATAAAGGTTTTCTTATTATAAGACTCAATAAAAATAGCAACAAATAAAAACACGATAAAAATAGTAAATAAAACACTAGCCATTAATCGGGATTTAAAACTCTTCATTTACTTTGGTTCCTCTAATTTATAGCCTAAACCACGAATTGTTTTAATATATATAGGTTTTTTTGTATTTTCTTCAATTTTCTCTCGTAAATGACTAATATGTACATCTACAATTCTTGTATCGCCTACAAAGTCATAGTTCCAAACTGCACTTAACAGCTGGTCTCTTGTTAAAACTCTGCCTTTGTTTTTTACAAGATATAATAATAGCTCAAATTCTTTAGGCGTTAATTCTAATAATTCCCCTTTAAAATAGGCTTCATAATAATTAGGAAGGACTTTCAACTCTGCAATTTTAATACCTTCATCCTCATCTGTGTTTACTTCATTAGATGATGTTGGCACTTGCATCTGAGTTCTTCTTAAAACAGCTTTTATACGGGCGATAACCTCTCTCGGACTAAAAGGTTTGGTCATATAATCATCTGCACCAAGCTCAAGTCCTAATACTTTATCGAACTCATCATCTTTTGCTGTTAACATTAATATAGGAGTTAACACTTTCTGTTGGCGTAGTTCTTTACAAACATCCATCCCATCTTTTTTTGGCAACATTAAATCAAGTAGGATGACATCTGGATTAGCAGTTAAAGCTAGATTCAATCCTTCTTCTCCGTCCATGGCAGTCAATACATCATACCCCGCCTGTTGCAAATTATACTTTAGTAAAGTTACGATAGATTGTTCATCATCTACAACTAATACCTTTTTCTTCATATACAGCCTCCAAATATGTTAATTCCCCTTAAGTCCCCTTATACCTATTTACATTATAATATATTGTGTAGCGAAAATGGAAAAAACATTTCGTTACTATTTCCAAAAGGAAGTATTGATTTAAACGCGCAGGCTATAACAATGATACTATTAGAAAAACTAGGCTTGTAACTTAATTAATTCCATAAAAAAATCGGCTAACTTTTATGTTCGACCGATTTTTCTCATTTATTCAATTTAATACTGTCATTACATGACGAACGGAATGAACAGATTTTTCTAATGCTGCTTTTTCATCTTCTGTTAAATCAAGTTCTATAATTTGTTCGATTCCATTACCGCCCAAAATCGTAGGGACACCTAGATAAAGATCGTTATACCCGTACTCTCCTTCTAAATAAGCAATGGTTGGAAGAACTCGTCTTTGACTTTTCATAATTGCCTCACACATATCCACTAATGAAGCCGCCGGAGCATAATAAGCGCTTCCATTCCCAAGTAGATTTACGATTTCGGCACCACCATTTCTTGTTCTTTCAATAATCTCTTCCAATCTATGCTTCGGAATGAGCGATTCTAACGGGATTCCACCTGCATACGAATAGCGTATAAGCGGAACCATATCATCTCCGTGTCCTCCTAATACAATTCCTGTAATATCTTTAACAGAAAGGTTTAGCTCCATCGCAACAAAGCTTCGAAAACGAGCGGTATCTAAGACACCTGACTGACCAATAACCCTATTTTTCGGAAAACCTGATTCCTTATAGACTGTATAAGTCATTGCATCAACAGGATTCGTAAGTACAATAATGATACAATTAGGGGAATATTTCACTATTTCCCTCGTTACTGATATCATAATGGATTGATTTGTCTGTACAAGATCATCTCTACTCATACCTGGTTTTCTTGCCATACCAGCTGTAATAATGACAATATCAGAATCTGCAGTATCCTTATAATCGGATGTTCCAATAATATTTGCATCAAACCCTTGTACAGGACTCGCTTCAAACATATCTAAGGCTTTACCTTTAGTTGCATTTTCATTTCGCGGAACATCTAATAAAACAATATCTCCAAGCTCTTTTTGAGCAAGTAGAAATGCTGTTGTGGATCCCGTAAATCCACCACCAATGATTGAAATTTTCTTGCGCTTAACCATATAATATCCCCCTTATTAGACCAAGAATGCATGAGCCACTAATAGGCAATTTACTAGGCAGAGTCCCCTTTTACTCAAATCTAGTAACACTATTTCATATTAGCTTATCCCATTCTAATCCAATACACCAAACTGCTATTTTAGACAAAAAGGAAGAAGAGATGAGACTATCTCTTCTTCTATTTGTTATTAACCCATGTTCTTAATTAATTCATCACCGAATTCTGAGCATTTCACTTCCGTTGCGCCCTCCATCAAACGAGCAAAGTCATAGGTAACAACTTTAGAAGCAATTGTATTTTCCACAGATTGAATTACTAATTGTGCTGCTTCTGTCCATCCTAAATGTTCAAGCATTAGAACCCCTGAGAGAATAACAGAAGATGGATTTACTTTATCTAAACCAGCATATTTTGGAGCAGTTCCATGTGTTGCTTCAAAAATTGCATGGCCTGTTTCATAATTTATATTTGCACCAGGTGCAATACCGATTCCACCAACCTGTGCCGCTAATGCATCAGAGATATAATCCCCATTTAGGTTCATTGTCGCCACTACATCAAACTCTTTTGGACGAGTAAGAATTTGTTGAAGGAAGATATCTGCAATAGAATCTTTGATAATAATCTTTCCTGCTGCTTCTGCCTCTGCCTGTGCTTTATTAGCAGCATCAGATCCTTGCTCTTCTTTGATACGATCATATTGAGCCCAAGTAAATACTTTTTCCCCAAATTCTTTTTCTGCTAACTCATAACCCCAGTTTTTAAATGCACCTTCTGTATATTTCATAATATTACCTTTATGTACTAGAGTTACAGATTTACGACCTTCTTTAATCGCATAATTAATCGCAGCTCTTACTAAACGGCTTGTTCCTTCTTCAGAAACTGGTTTAATTCCAATTCCAGATGTTTCAGGAAATCTAATTTTATTAACTCCCATTTCTTGTTGTAAAAAGTTAATTAATTTAGAAACAGCCTCAGAACCTTTTTCATACTCAATTCCAGCATAAATATCTTCTGTATTTTCACGGAAGATAACCATATCTGTATCTTGAGGTCTTTTTACTGGAGATGGTACGCCTTCAAACCATCTTACTGGGCGTAAACAAACAAAAAGATCTAATTCTTGGCGTAGAGCAACGTTTAAAGAACGAATACCTCCGCCAACTGGTGTAGTTAATGGTCCTTTAATAGCAATTAAATATTCTTTAATAACATCTAATGTTTCAGAAGGTAACCATTCTCCAGTTTCATTAAATGCTTTTTCCCCAGCTAACACTTCTTTCCAAACAATTTTCTTTTCTCCATTGTATGCTTTTTCAACAGCAGCATCTATTACTCTTGATGACGCTGCCCAAATATCTGGGCCAATTCCATCTCCTTCAATATAAGGAACAATTGGATTTGCTGGTACATTTAATACTCCATCTACTACTGTAATTTTTTCTCCTTGCATGCTTCTATCCCTCCGTAAAAAATAGTTTCCTTTTCCAATGCAATCAATTGGAAAAAGAATGAAATAATTTATTATAACAAGCTTATAAAAGCTGATTATATTTACTATTCTGACGAATAAAATTAAGTAAACGTTAATCCTTTTATTAAACTCTACAACACTAAGTATATATCATCCTTTTACTCTATGGGGAATTATATCCTTTTTAACGTTGATGAACTGGTACATATTCTAAGCGTTCAGGACCAACATAATCTGCTCTTGGTCTAATAAGACGATTATTCTCATACTGCTCAAGAATGTGAGCAAGCCAACCTGAAACCCTGCTTACAGCAAAAATTGGCGTAAATAAATCATGGTCAATACCTAAACTATGATAAACAGATGCAGAAAAGAAGTCTACATTTGGCACTAGATTTTTTTCTTCTTTTAACAGGCTCTCAATTTTAATACTCATATCATATAGTTGAGGCTCCCCTGTTAACTGCGTTAATTTTCTTGCCATTTCCTTTAAATGCTTCGCACGAGGATCGCCCTTTCGATATACACGATGACCAAATCCCATTATCTTTTCTTTTTTCGCCATCTTTTCTCTAATATATGGCTCTACATTTTCGATACTTCCGATTTCTTTCAACATCTTCATAACAGCTTCGTTCGCCCCACCATGAAGTGGCCCTTTTAACGCACCAATTGCCGACGTAACCCCTGAGTATACATCCGATAAAGTAGCGACACATACTCTAGCTGTAAAAGTTGAGGCATTTAACTCATGATCTGCATGAAGAACAAGTGCTTTATTAAAAGCCTCTATCGCAATTGCTTCAGGTTCCTTTCCAGTTAGCATATAAAGGAAATTAGCGGCAAATCCTAAATCCTTTCTTGGAGAAATTGGATCAAGCCCTTTCCTTAACCTTGAAAAAGCTGTTACGATAGTTGGAATTTTCGCTTGAAGCCTTACAGCCTTGAAATAGTTTGATTCAGAATCCATGCTATCTGCGCTTTCATCATAAGCTCCTAATAAAGATACACTTGAGCGAAGTACAGCCATTGGGTGTACCTTATCTAACGGGATTAGTTTCATTTGTTCAATCAAAGAGATAGGTAATTCAGCATTATCTGCTAATTCTTGTTTTAGTTCTGCCAATTCGCTATCATTTGGTAGCTTTTGATGCCATAATAAATATACAACTTCTTCAAAACTGGAATTCTCTGCTAACACATCAATATCATAACCAACATAAGCGAGTGAATCATCTATAATGGAACTGATAGAAGATGTTGTAGCAATAATCCCCTCAAGCCCTTTTGTAACAGCCATACATATCTCTCCTTCACACTTTTTCTTTTTAGTAGTACAAATCTTTCAAACTCCCATATTGTATCTATCGTAGTTACCAATATTGTTAAAATCTGTAAAACCAAAGCAATGGAATACACTCTAAAGTAAATGTTCACTATTTTGTTAGATTAACTGAATATGTACCTAAAAATCAATTAAAAATGTAATCCGGATTTATTTTAAAAAAGATGGGGGAGTTTTTTCGTTAAACATTAAAGTGAGTATTCTATATTTGAAAATGCTTACATTTTCAAATAAAAAAATAAACGATTTTGGTACTTATAGATGAGATAATTGTAACTACATACTCATTATAAACAAAAAACGTTAAAATGTCTCATATTTTATACTTAAAAACTGTAGATATAGTAAAAAAATTTTTTTCTGATTCCCTTTTACACTATATTCTTTTATTCTTGAATTATACCATAAATCCCAATCAACTGTCTGCCGGTAGAGTGGATTATGTTATCCACTCTACCACTTTAATTGCAGCATAAGCTATTCCTGCTCCAATTAACGGTCCTACTGCTACCCCATTAAAGACAGCCACAGACAAAATAGTCCCAAGAACCAGCGCTGTCGTAATCTCAGGAGAATCGGCTAATAAATTTACTCCGCCTTTTGCTAGTAATGCTACCATAATTCCAGAAATCAGCGCAATCCAAGCATAAGGTGATTTAAATGTTGCAGATAGATCTTTAAAGCCAATATCTCCTGTTGCAATTGGTACAAGAACAGCAATAGTAATAATCGTTACTCCCCAATTAATTCCTTTAGATTGAATCAAAGAAAAAAGCTTATTATCTATTCCAATCAGTTTTAATACTAACAAAAAAACAACGGCAATAATTAAAGAATTGTTTTTGGCAACAAGTGCAATTGCCAAAAGCAAATATAAAAATAAATATGGTTGGCTAAATAAAAACATGGATAATTCTCCTTTTAAAAAAATTATGCTGAAATTTTCCATCCGACTTATTATTTTATAATAAAAAGCAGGATTTCCGATTAAAAAAGCATAAGTATAGAAAATATGAATGACAAAAGGAATATATTTCTATTCTTATTCTTAATAAATAAAGTGACCACTATTTATTATACTAAAAATGGGAGGACTAACGTTGAATTTGACTTATTTGTATCGTACGATTCGATTTATGGTAGTACTTATTGCTACCATCCTATTATTTGTAAGCATCTTTTATTTATCCAAAGTCACCTACCCTTTTATTATAGGCTTTCTTATTGCTTTTCTAATGAATCCACTCGTAAATTTCCTGCAATTTACGTGTAAATTACCAAGAGCTTTTGCGGTTATTGTAAGCATTCTACTCATTTTATCTGTTTTTGCTGGATTACTTTCATTATTAATCGCAGAAATAGTTGCAGGCACAGCATATTTAGGAGAGGTAGTACCAAAACATATTGATATCATCATTCGATATATAGAAGATTTATTCGCAGGACAAATCATCCCATTATATAATAAAATATCGCAAACCTTTGATAATCTCGAAACAGGCCAACAGGATACCATTATGTCAAATATAAATAAAGTTGGTGAACAAGTTGGCAATGTTATGGGAGATTTTTTACAATCTATTTTCCTTAATATTCCCATTATCTTGTCCTGGTTTCCTAATGCAGCAAGTGTCCTAATATTTTCTTTATTGGCAACATTTTTTATTAGTAAAGACTGGGTTCGTTTATCTTTAAAGTTTGGAAAATTCTTTCCTTCTAAATGGCTAATTAGTGGAAAAACTGTATTCTTTGAATTAAAGAAAGCGTTGTTCGGATTTTTAAAAGCTCAATTAACACTTGTTTCCATCACAACCGTTATTATTTTAATCGGCCTATTAATCCTCCGAGTAGATTATGCTATTACGATAGCGCTATTAACTGGAATAGTAGATATTATCCCCTATTTAGGTACAGGATTAATATTTGTTCCTTGGATTATTTATGAAATTATCACAGGGCAAATTGTCCTCGCAATTGGGTTATCCGTGCTTTATACTATCGTGCTTGTCCAACGACAAATTATGGAGCCAAAAATTCTCTCATCTAACATTGGGTTAGACCCATTAGCAACATTAATTTCCTTGTTTGTTGGTTTCAAGCTTTTTGGTTTTATTGGCCTGATCATTGGTCCAGTCTCTCTCGTCATTATCACTACCTTACATAGAGTAAATGTATTTCATGACATCTGGAGATTTATTAAAGGGGAAAGTGAGATACCAAAATAAGGGAACTGAAAAAAGAGCCGTGAATATCAAATGATTCACAGCTCTTTTTCTTTGCAAACTTGTCTTTAGTATTTAGTAAGGCCCTCGAATGGCATTTTTAACTTTTTCTTCATAAAAAGTTCTTAAAGTTTGTAATTCCTCGGTATGAAATGTTTTTTCTTCTAAAGCCTTTAAGTTTTCAACAATTTGCTGACGATTTTTAAATCCAGGGATTACACAAGATATCCCTTGTTGATCCAAGATCCATCGTAATGCAGCTGTAGCCATTGACTCTCGACCATTTGCAATCCAAGATAGTTCATCCACTAACTCTACACCTTTTGCAAAGCCAAGACCTGCAAATGTTTCCCCTACATTAAAAGCTTCTCCATTTTCATTAAACTTTCGATGATCATCTTCAGCGAAAGTATGCGCTTTCGTGAATTTCCCAGTAAGTAATCCACTTGCCAACGGAAGTCGAACAAGAATTCCGACACCCTTTTTCTCGGCTTCAGGAATCAATTCCTCCAGTGGTTTTTGACGAAAAATATTAAATATTACTTGTAAAGCTTTTACATTTGGATTTTGCAAACATATTAGCCCCTCTTCCACTGTTTCAACACTTACCCCATAGTTGCGAATTTTTCCTTCTTGCTGCAATTTATCAAGTACTTCAAATACTTGACCTCCTTTTAAAATATCTGTTGGCGGACAATGGATTTGATATAAATCAATTGCTTCTCTATTTAGTCGTTTTAAGCTATTTTCACAATATTTGCGAACACTTTCCAAAGAGTATGTTTCCTTTGCAAAAATATCGCCGCCACGACAAAATTTAGTCGCAATATGAATTTGATCCTCTTTTCCCTTCGTTGCCTTTGCAAGTAATTCTTCACTATGTCCTTCACCATAAACATCAGCTGTATCAAAAAAGTTTACCCCTTTTTCAATCGCCAAGTCTAAGGATTTTAATGCTTCACTGTCATCAACCTTTCCCCATGAACCACCAATTGCCCATGTACCGAAACTTACTTCACTGATTTTTAGTCCTGTGTTTCCTAAATCTCTGTAATTCAATTTGTGAGCACCTCCATTAGCTATGAATACTTACGCAAATATTTATTGAGCCTTATTCTATTATAAAGGAAGCGGTAGCTATACAGTACTTCTCCTATTTCTAAAAAATAAGTGCTCTTAGAGAAATTATAACAACCAACCCTAAGTTTGTATATTAAATAAACTAACTTTCTATACATCCTCTTGGATTTTTCTTAAAAGACTATAAACAAATTCTGTATGAGTAAAATGTTTGTGGGTAGAAAATAATTTACCCTCTGGTTTGGTTGGTGGTCGTTAGACCGCCAACCAAACGCAAGCGCGGTAGT
>NZ_JBQHVO010000024.1:0-60878 GCF_052064465.1 Niallia sp. HCP3S3_B10
AAAATAATTCAAAGTCAACTTGAACAGTGGATCGCTGGCCTTCCTAATTATATCAAGGCTTATTTGCCGATATCACTCTGCGAAAGTTGAGGTGTTAATATATCCAGCACTTGACGGAACGGCTGTCTTTTTTTGGCTTCAAAATAAGTAGAAAATGGATTTATTCCTTTTTCTAATCTCTCAAGGACAGTTTTCATCGGAAACTGACTTGGATGGAGGGTGTTTGTAAGTTCCTTCCATTCAATTGGACATGCAACATATCCACCTCTGTTACCACGGATAGAGTATGGAGCGATTATCGTTTTGCCCTCGCTGTGCTGGATATAGTCAATATATAATCGATTATTTCTGTTTTTTTTCAGTCTTTCAATGGTGAATTGTTCTGGATTCTTTTCTATCATAAAATGTGCGATAAATTCAGTAAAAATCCGCACTTCATCGTATGAAAAAGTTTTTTCGGGAAGTGGCAAATAAATTTGTATGCCTTTGTTTCCTGAGATTTTTAAAAAGGCTTGTAATTGCAATCTATTCAGAATTTCATGCAGAACTTTAGCTGCTTCAATGGCCATATGAAAATGATCATTTGAAGGAGGATCTAAATCAAATACAATTTCAGAAGGCATTCCATTGGAGTGGATGGTTTCGAATGGGATATGATATTCAAAAGCTAATTGATTTCCTAACCACATTAGGGTTTCTTGATTATTACATAAAATATATTCAATATCTTCTTTTACATATGTTTCTACAAAAGAAGGAGCATAATCTGGGCATTGTTTTTGATAGAATGATTCTCCAAATAGACCATGTGGAAAGCGAATGGTTGTCAGCAAACGGTTATGCAAAAAAGGAAGGAAATAGGGACTTACCTCTTTTAAATATAAAAGATAATTAAGTTTAGTAATATTAGTATCGGGAAAAAGTGGTTTGTCAGGGTGAGTAATAGTAGTGCGATCTGTTATAAGTTGTTCCAATTTGCAATCGCGCCAATTATGTTTATATAAAAATTTTGAGAAAGTAGGATTGATTATTTCATCATGTACAAATGAAGAGAAATGTAATTCTACACAAATTCCTGGATCCATATAATAAAAATCATCCTCTTCTTTTTTGTAATGTTCCTTTATAATGCCTAACAAGGCGATTTTCTCATCCTCCTTTAACCCTTTCTTAAATCTCCCAACGGTTATTATTTCCTTATTTAAACAAACGCTCACACCAAATGTATCTGATTTTTTATGATAATAATGTATAAAAAATGCTGCTTTAGGCATAAGTAATCCTCCTGATAATCATTCGATAATAGTAGTATATCCAATTGATATGGGTATGTATGAATGATGTGCACTACCAATAATTAAATAGTATGAAAAAGACATGGAAACACAATGTATTAATAGAATCAAAAAGTAAAATTTTTGGGAAAGTAATTTAAATGAGAATGGAGATTATACGATGCACACGATGTGGAAAGGAAATATAAGTTTTGGACTAGTGAGTATACCGATTAAGATGCATTCTGCAATTGAGGATAAAGATATAAAGTTAAGAACACTTCATAAAGCGTGTCATGCTCCTATTAAATATGAAAAGAAATGCTCTGCCTGTGAAAAAGAAGTAGCTCCAGAAGAAATTGTGAAGGCGTATGAGTATGCAAAAGGAAAATATGTAGTCCTCGATGATGATGACTTAGAAAATCTACGCAAAGAGAACGAGGATAAAGCGGTAGAGATTATTGATTTTGTGAAAATGGAAGAAATTGATCCGATTTATTTTGAAAAATGTTATTATATGTCTTCAGGTGAGGGCGGAAATAAGGCATATGCTTTATTAAGACAAGCTTTGCTTGAAACAGGAAAAGTAGGAATTGCTAAGATTATTATTCGCTCTAAGGAGCAATTAGCTATTATTCGAGTGTATGAAAATACACTTGTGATGGAGACGATACATTTTCCAGATGAAGTTCGCAATGTAGAAGATGTACCAAATGTACCTGAAGCCAGTCAAATAGAGAAAAAAGAATTAGAAACAGCCATTTTATTAATAGATCAATTAACAACAGAGTTTACACCAGAAAAATACACGGATGAGTACAGAACAGCTCTTCTTCAATTAATTGAAGCAAAAAAAGCTGGAGCAGAAGTAGTTACAGGTACAGAAAAGCAACCGAAATCGAATGTCATGGATCTGATGGCGGCTCTTCAAGCTTCTATTGATAATACAAAGCCTAAGAAAACAGAAGAAAAGAAGAAGAAGACAACGAGAAAGAAAGTCGCAAAAGAAGCTTAAAATTTAAATAGGTGCTATGCTTGTATGGACAAGCTAGCACCGAAAAATAGCGAGGGATAATTTTGGAAAGAAATATAACATTAAAGTATATAATCCTGATGATTGCTATAATCGTAACTTTTAGTACGGTATTTTATTTAATAGCAAACCTAGTTACCAGTTTGGATATCATTACTTTTGACGATATGATCATCGATTTTATCCAGTCATTCATTTCCGATGATTTAACAATATGGGTGGAACGGGTGACATTTTTTGGATCGGTATCATTTATCACAATTGCTTTACTATTCATTACAGCTCTTTTGCTATGGAGAAAAAAATATGCTTTAGCCACCTTTTTTGTTTTGACAAATGGTATTGGCGCACTATTAAATAAACTGCTTAAATGGTTTTTTAAAAGAGAGCGTCCAGATATTTTGCCTGTTATAATAGAGAAAGGCTATAGTTTCCCAAGTGGACATTCAATGGGCTCTCTTATATTCTTTGGTTCATGTGCATATCTATGTATACATATTGTGAAATCGACTGGACATAAAATAATTGCATATGTGGTTGCTTGCCTATTTATCATTCTAATTGGTATAAGCAGAATATATTTAGGAGTTCATTATCCGACAGATGTTGTCGGCGGATATTCAATAGGAATAGCCTATTCAGCCGTTTGTATTTTAGCTTTTCGGCTATATGAATTTAAATCTAGACTGTAGCCAAACGCCTGGATTGTAGAAATAAGGTTTGTCTATAGATATTTATTAGGTCCTTAGGATTGGAATGTTGCTTTCCGTTTTTGGGGTTTGCCTTCCTCAGTAGGGCTCGCGCTAATCCCAAATGAGTCTCACCTCTTACACTAAAAGCGACGCATAAAAATTCTATTTAACTTTTTTAAAATCATTTTTTTGACAAACTGAATTGAAACGGTAATTTTTTACTAAAGAAAGCTGTTAATAAAGAGGAGAGCGTATACAAGGTATAGTAATTTTGCAATAAAGTGAATTATGGGGGATAAAAATGAATCAGCATATCATACCTGCATCATCAAATATGAAGGAATTTGAAGCTTTTCTAAAAAGTGATTATGAAATTGGCGTGTTCTTAGAAGTACATATTTCTCAATTAAAGCACATTAGCCAACTGGCAAAAAAGGCTAATAAGAAAATGATTTACCATGTGGATCTAATTCAAGGATTAAAAAGTGATGATTTTGGTACAGAGTTTATCTGTCAAGAGTTTAAGCCATATGGAGTAATATCTACAAAATCATCCGTTATTTTAAAAGCAAAACAGAAAAATGTCATTGCTATACAAAGGGTCTTCTTACTCGATAGCCATGCGATAGCGAAAAGTGTTAAATTGGTGAAAAGAACATATCCAGATTATATTGAAGTTCTTCCAGGCGTGATGCCTTGGATGATTAAGGAATTAAAAGATAGTTTGAATGTACCGATACTCGCTGGTGGTTTGATTCGCACAAAAGAAGATGTTAAAAAAGCAATTGATGCTGGGGCTACAAGTATTACGACATCGAAGCGTGAATTATGGGAAGAGAGATAATGTACACTTAATTAATAATTACTATTTTTATAGTGGAAATATCAAAAAATAATTGACAGTCTACTGGTAAGCGTTTACAATAGATTTACAAGTTAATTTAATGTGTAGGAGAAAAGGAGATGCACGCAGGTAGCCATAATTTATTTATTGGCGATATTCTGTTGTGCTCTCCTTTTTTGCGCATTTTTTAACCAATTACACTCTGTGATTTGAATCGAAAAGACAGGTTGATAAGTATTAACGAAGATGTAAAAAATGTATTTAGCATCGAATTAAAACAGAGTGAAAAAAGGATAAGGGGGATTCGAATGTCTGCGTTTATGGGAGAAGTTATTGGAACGCTTATTCTGATTGTATTTGGTGGCGGGGTCGTAGCAGGTGGTAACTTAAAAAAGGCGTACTCAAATGGCGGTGGTTGGATTGTCGTTACGATTGCATGGGGATTAGCTGTAGCAATGGGCGTATTTGCTGTAGGAAGCATTAGTGGTGCACATCTAAATCCTGCAGTGACAATTGCTCTAGCAATAACTGGGGACTTTCCATGGAATCAAGTAGGGCCTTACATATTAGCGCAAATGATTGGTGCGTTTTTAGGAGCCTGTATTGTTTATTTACACTATCTCCCACATTGGGAAGCAACAAAGGATCCTGGTGCAAAATTAGCAGTGTTTTCAACTGGACCTGCGATTCCACATACTTTTTCCAATATATTAAGTGAGTTGATTGGAACGTTTATGTTAGTGCTAGGATTGTTATTCATTGGTGCAAATAGTTTTACAGAAGGTCTCAACCCAATAGCTGTAGGTTTGTTGATTGTTGTAATTGGTATGTCATTAGGAGGAACAACAGGATATGCCATTAATCCTGCCCGTGACCTTGGTCCAAGAATTGCTCATTTTGTACTGCCGATAGCAGGTAAAGGCTCATCGAATTTCGGATATGCATGGATACCTGTAGTTGGACCGATTCTCGGTGGTTCTTTAGCTGCAATTATGTATACTTATCTTTTTAAAGGTATTATCTTATCCAGTTTCTGGGTAGTGTTAGCCATAAATGCAGTTGTTTTAATGCTTGCATTTTTTATGACAAAAGGGGAAAGTAAGAGTATTAGAAAAAAAGTAGCGTGAATATTTACTAACTGGGGAGGAATGAACATGGAAAAATATATTTTATCATTAGATCAAGGTACAACAAGCTCTAGAGCGATTATTTTTAATAAAAAGGGAGAAATTGTGCATGTTGCGCAAAAAGAATTTACACAAATTTTTCCAAAGCCAGGCTGGGTGGAACATAATGCTAATGAAATCTGGGGTTCCATTCTGGCTGTAATTGCAACCGTTTTATCAGAATCAGATATTAAGCCAGAACAAATTGAAGGAATCGGGATAACAAATCAGCGTGAAACAGCGGTTGTGTGGGATAAGAAATCTGGGGTTCCTGTATACAACGCAATCGTCTGGCAATCAAGACAAACAAATGACATTTGTGAAGAATTAAAAGCACAGGGGTATAATCAATTATTCCGAGATAAAACAGGATTATTGATTGATGCGTATTTTGCAGGTACAAAAGTTAAATGGATTTTAGATCATGTAGATGGGGCAAGAGAAAAAGCAGAAAATGGTGATTTGTTATTTGGGACGATTGATACATGGCTTATTTGGAAGTTGTCTGGTGGAGAAGCACATGTAACAGATTATACAAATGCATCCCGTACATTAATGTTTAATATTTATGATTTAAAATGGGATCAGGAATTATTAGATATTTTAACAGTTCCTAAATCGATGCTTCCTGAAGTAAAGGCTTCTTCTGAAATATACGCATATACAGTTGAAGGACATTTCTTTGGTAACAGAATTCCGATTGCGGGAGTTGCTGGAGATCAGCAGGCTGCATTATTTGGGCAGGCGTGCTTTGAAGCTGGAATGGCAAAAAATACGTATGGAACAGGCTGTTTTATGCTCATGAATACAGGAGAAAAGGCAGTCAAATCAGATCATGGACTATTAACAACCATTGCATGGGGGATAGATGGAAAAGTGCATTATGCGCTAGAAGGGAGCATTTTTGTTGCTGGATCTGCCATTCAATGGTTACGAGATGGATTAAGAATGCTAAAAGATGCGAAGGATAGTGAAGCATATGCAAGCAGAGTGGATTCAACCGATGGAGTGTATTTAGTACCAGCATTTGTAGGACTTGGTACACCGTATTGGGATAGTGATGTAAGGGGTGCGATGTTCGGCGTAACGAGAGGAACAACAAAGGAACATTTTATTCGTGCAACATTAGAGTCACTTGCCTATCAAACAAGAGACGTACTTTCTGCAATGGAAGCAGATTCGAATATTCAAGTAAAAACATTACGTGCAGACGGGGGAGCAGTTCGAAACAATTTCCTCATGCAATTCCAAGGAGATATACTGAATGTTCCTGTAGAACGACCAGTTGTAAATGAAACAACTGCATTAGGTGCTGCTTATCTTGCTGGATTAGCTGTTGGATACTGGAAAGATCAAAGTGAAATTGCAGAACAATGGAGTTTGGATCGTTCCTTTGAACCAAAAATGGAAGAAGATAGAAGAGAAGAATTGTATCTTGGCTGGAAGAAAGCAGTCAAAGCAACGATGGCTTTTAAATAAGAAAACATTATAAAAATAATATAAATACTATGAATATAAAGAAAAATATGTTATAATATACACAAGTTAATAATTTTTGTCTGGAGAATTGGAGAGACCACAAGCCATTGTCATCATAATGATAATGTAGCTTTGTGGTCTCTTTTTGTTTCCTAAAAAACTACTTACGACTCAATTATCTCATTTGTTACAGCAGGAAAATATTTAACCAACATGGTTTTCACTTAAAGGGAGGTTATTACTTTGCAAAAGAAGCCAAGTAATAGAGAAAAAATAGAACAGCAATTAATGAATAAGAAATTTGATATGGTAGTTATTGGTGGAGGTATAACAGGTGCGGGGATCGCTTTAGATGCGGCAACTAGAGGAATGGAAGTAGCGCTAGTAGAAATGCAGGATTTTTCAGCTGGAACCTCAAGCAGATCAACGAAATTAGTGCATGGGGGACTAAGATATTTAAAGCAATTTGAAGTGAAAATGGTTGCAGAGGTAGGGAAAGAAAGAGAGGTTGTATATGAAAATGGACCACATGTGACCACGCCTGAGTGGATGCTTCTCCCCTTGCATCAAGGAGGGACTTTTGGGAAATTTTCAACGAATATTGGCTTAAGAGTATATGATTTTCTTGCCGGAGTAAAAAAATCAGAACGTCGAAAAATGTTATCAAAGGATGAAACATTATCTAAAGAGCCTTTAATAAAAAAAGATGGACTAAAAGGTGGCGGATACTATGTAGAATATCGGACAGATGACAGCCGTTTAACGGTTGAAGTACTTAAAAAAGCAGTAGATAATGGGGCGACTGCCATTAATTACACGAAAGTAGAAAACTTCTTATATGATAAAAATGGTATGGTGGAAGGTGTGGAAGTTAGAAATTTAATAGCTGGTACTGTGTATCCAATTTATGCGAATACCATTGTTAATGCAACAGGACCATGGGTCGATACGTTAAGAACAATTGATGGAAGCAAGAAAGGAAAAACGCTTCAGCTTACAAAAGGAGTTCATTTAGTTATTGATCAGTCTGTATTCCCGCTAAAACAAGCCATTTATTTTGACACTTCTGATGGTAGAATGGTTTTTGCTATTCCACGAGATGGTAAAACCTATGTAGGTACAACAGATACCTTTTATAGTGATGATCTTATACATCCATCCATGTCTATAGAAGATAGGGATTATATTTTAGGAGCCATAAAATTTATGTTCCCTTCTGTGTCTGTTTCTGCAGCAGATGTAGAATCTAGTTGGGCTGGAGTGAGACCATTAATTTTGGAAGACGGAAAAGACCCATCTGAAATTTCGCGAAAGGATGAAATTTGGGAATCGGAAAGTAAATTAATTACAATCGCTGGAGGTAAACTAACTGGTTATCGAAAAATGGCAGAGACAGTTGTTAATCTAGTAGCAAGTAGATTGCAAGAAAAAACAGGCAAAACATTTAAAAACTGTATGACAAAATCATTGCCAATTTCAGGCGGTGAAGTCGGAGGGTCAAAAGGTTTTTCGACATATATCAAAGAGGTAGTAGAGAAGGGAATTAATGCAGGACTCTCTAAAGAGGATGCAGAAAAAATCGCAAAGCTATATGGCAGCAATGCGCCAATTCTATATGAGCTGGCAAAAGAATCTATCGGAAAGCATGAAGAGCTTTCGCCAGTAGTGCTTTCAAGAATACGCTATGCAATGGAATATGAATTCGCTATGACACCTACAGATATTCTTTTAAGACGAACAGGAATGCTACTATTTGATATAGATAAAGTGCAAGAAATAAAGGAAGCCGTTATAGAGTATATGGCAAATTATTATAATTGGAGCTACGAAAGGAAAAACATATTAACAGCTGAATTAGAAGAAGAAATCCAAAAAGCCACAGTACCATTTGAAGGAAATTTAATTAAAAATTAACTCGTAAGTGGTTCTCTTTTTTTAAAGCCTAAAATCTTATTATAGGAATTTAATGGGAAATATGTAGTAAGAAGTAGGGCGAGTCAACACCAATAGAATCGTTGCTTGCCCTAAAGTAAACTGTATTTAGCCTGCTATACTTTTTGTTCATTTGCTTAGATTCTAAAACCATTAAATGAATGATTTTACAAAAATAGGGAAGGTTGAAGTTGACTTATATCCATTTCTAAGATATGATGTTTCTTGTATGTATTTGAGGTTTAAAAAGAATTTTGTAGAATTATGTGTAAGGTAACTAAGATATTTATAAGTAAACGGAACAGCTATATAAGAACATTCATGACAATTACACTCCAATTATCTTCAAAAACACATTTAAAATCCTTCCTATTGCGGATTAATCCTTCCATTATTTTTTTCAGAAATGTATTTTTGTGTTCTGCACAATTCACCCTAAATTCACACTGGCACGGCCTAGGAGCCGTAAGGATGAAAGAGAGGTAGGGCTTTCGTTGTTTTAGGCATTTACACCAATTAACTAGTATTCGTGTATTTCCCTTAAATATATGCATAGCTAATGTGTATTCATCATGATGGATACAGTAGTCAAAGGATCTTCTAAAACTGACTTTAAAATCAGTTTAGAAGATCCTTTTTTCATTTGCTTTAAAAAGCAGAAATGATCGGAAAATTTATTTCATTTAAAATAGAGCTATGATATGATACATAAGTACTTATCAATACATAGTGACTGACGACATAGATGGAAATAACCATATGGGAGCTGTGTATATGTATAGCCGGTCGTCTGGGCAGAAGAGCAGCAAAACGCACTTCTTTCTATAATTTACCAGGAGGTATATACATGTCGAAAAAACTGATTTTAGACGGAAATGTAGTAGCAAATGCAGTAAAGGATGACTTAAAAGGAAGAATAAGCGCTCTAAAAGAAAAAGGGGTAACTCCTTGCTTAGCAACAATATTAGTTGGAGATGATCCATCATCTGCTACATATGTTAGAATGAAAGGTAATGCATGTGCTAAACTTGGGATAGAATCTAGGAAAATCCACCTGAAAAAAGAAACAACAACAGAAGAATTGTTAGAAACGATTAACAGATTAAATAAAGATAAAGATGTCCATGGTATCTTGCTACAGCATCCTGTCCCAAGTCAAATAGATGAACGACAAGCATTTGAAGCAATTGATATCGAAAAAGATGTCGACGGTGTTACAAGTTTCGGTTATGGACAAACGGCCCTTGGTTTTGGGAAATATCCTTCTTGTACTCCAGCTGCTATTATGAAAATAATGGAACATTACGAAGTAGAAGTTAGTGGGAAACATGCGGTTGTCGTAGGTCGTAGTCCAATTTTAGGAAAGCCTGTATCTGCATTGCTCCTAAATGAAGATGCAACAGTAACAACATGCCATTCTCGTACGGTAAATGTAGAAAGCTATGTAAGACAAGCAGATATAGTTATTGCTGCAGTAGGAAAACCAAACTTTATTCAAGGAGACTGGATTAAACCAGGAGCAGTTATTTTAGACGCAGGCTATAATAAAGGCAATATTGGTGATGTGGATTATGAAGCTTGTATAGAGAAGGCTTCTGCGATTACACCTGTACCAGGAGGCGTTGGTCCTGTTACAATAAGCATGCTTTTAAAACACACGGTTGACTCAGCGGAAATAGCATCTCGTTAAAAAGAAGCTTTTCCTGTTGTATTTCCGAGAATAGTTTTGAAAACGTTATTGACAAAAAGCCAATAAGATTATATTATAAGTGTAACGCAATTAAGTTCGGTATATGTTTTATGGATAAGGTGGTCGTAGCTGCAATGTATGTAGGCGATTTTCTTCTACATCATTCCAGCTACGGCTTTTTCATGTTGAATGAGGTATCGATTCCTAAAAGTTATATTAGGTGCTTAGTGTGTAACACATTTTTGGAGGTTTTACAATGAACACAGGTAAAGTAAAATGGTTTAACGCAGAAAAAGGTTTTGGTTTCATCGAGTCTTCTGAAGGGCAAGACGTATTTGTTCACTTCTCTGCTATTCAAACAGAAGGTTTCAAAACTTTAGAAGAAGGCCAAGACGTAACTTTCGAAATCGTTGAAGGTAACCGTGGACCTCAAGCTTCTAACGTAACTAAAGCTTAATAAAAAATTAAAAAAAGGTGATGCCTTTCAAAATGCATCACCTTTTTTAATGATGTTTACAAGAACTTCTATAACAAAGATTATTTCATATAAACGCTTTGAAAAAATCATTTTAGAATGAAAGCATAATGTGATTTACTCACTGTCTTATTACATTAACTTAGCATTTATATAAAAAATCTCCATCAACTTCATTATATTCATCCGTTAAAAAACCACATAATTTCCCACTAAAGTATGGTATAAAGGCTTTTAATTGATCCTATTTACCTTAATGTTTTGGAAAATGAAAAAAAGTGAAATAAAATGGAGAGTATATATTTATAACAAAATAAAACAATACACTCTAGGTTGGTATTTTCTAAACAATAATGTCCCTTATAATAGGGCGGTGTTTTAAGGTTTATATTAAAGAGTAATCATGCGCTAAAATTAGTGGAATCCATTCATTTAAAATGATAAAGATCCTATCCTACGACATTTATGGCCCTATATTCTAAGGAATATCAATCAACGGAGTACAATTACAAGGAGGAAAAAGTATTGACAACTTTTTCAGATTTTAAATTAAGCAGCAGTTTAGAAAAAGCATTATCAAACATGGGATTCGAAGAGCCAACACCTATTCAGGCACAGGCTATTCCAATTGCATTATCTGGTAAAGATATGATTGGACAAGCTCAAACAGGTACAGGTAAAACAACAGCATTTGGTGTGCCTTTACTTGAAAAAATTGAAGTTGGCAAGGCAGTTCAAGGGTTAGTTATTGCTCCAACAAGAGAATTAGCAGTCCAAGTAGCAGAAGAATTAAATCGTATCGGTTCTGTAAAAGGAATCCGCACATTACCAATTTACGGTGGCCAAGATATAAATCGCCAAATTCGCGGATTAAAAAAGAAACCAGAAATTATTGCAGCTACACCTGGTCGATTAATTGATCATATAGAGCGTAAAACAATTCGTTTACAAGATTTAAAAATGATTGTACTAGACGAAGCAGATGAAATGTTAAATATGGGATTTATTGAAGATATCGAAAGAATCTTAAGTGAAACTCCAGATTCTCGTCAAACACTATTGTTTTCTGCGACAATGCCAAAAAGAATTCAAAGCCTTGCAGAAAGATTCATGGTAGAGCCTGAAATCGTAAGAGTGAAAGCAAAAGAAATGACAGTAACAAACATCGAACAACATTATATGGAAGTGCAAGAGCGTCAAAAATTTGATGTTCTATGTAGCTTACTTGATATTCAATCACCTGAGCTTGCAATTGTTTTTGGTCGTACAAAAAGACGTGTTGATGAAGTAGTGGAAGGATTAATCAAACGTGGTTATTCTGCAGAAGGTATTCACGGCGATATTCCACAAGGGAAACGTGACCAAGTGATCCGTCGCTTTAAGGAACAAAGCATTGATATAATGGTTGCAACAGATGTTGCAGCAAGAGGATTAGACATTAGCGGTGTATCTCATGTTTATAACTTTGATATTCCACAAGATCCAGAAAGCTATGTTCACCGTATTGGTAGAACAGGACGTGCTGGTAAAAAAGGTCTTGCTATAACGTTTGTTACTCCTAGAGAGCTTGATCATTTACGTATTATTGAAAATGTAACGAAGAAATCAATGTCTAAAAAACCAATCCCTTCCCTTACAGATGTGTTAGCTGGTAACCAACAAGCTACCATTAATAAAATTACTAAAACTGTGGAAGAAAATGAGTATTCTGAATATAAGCGTGTTGCAGAAGGTTTATTAGAAGAAACAGATTCAGTAACATTACTTGCTGCTGCATTGAAGCTACTTACAAAAGAACCAGATGCTACACCAGTTAAATTAACAGCTGTTGAGCCATTGCGTTCAAGAAAGAAAGATAATCGTTCTGGTGGCGGTGGCGGTAACCGTAGACGTCGCAATGATCGTGGCGGAGAACGTGGCGGATATGATAGAAAACGCCCAAACTCTTCAGGTGATAGCAGAAGACCTAGAAGCCGTAACAGAAGCAAATAAATCCTATTCTTTTATCTAGAATACATTATTTTTCCGACAATAGATGGACGTTTAAATTTCAGCGTTTTAAATATGGAAAATTGGGTATACTAGTTAAATGAAGGGTATTTCATAAATATCCATGTTATTTAAATCTAGGAGGCAATAAGAAATGGCAACAGGTAAAGTAAAATGGTTTAATTCTGAAAAGGGATTTGGATTTATCGAAGTGGAAGGTGGAGAGGATGTATTTGTACATTTTTCTGCTATCCAAACAGAAGGGTTCAAAACTTTAGATGAAGGTCAAGAAGTTAATTTTGATATAGAAGAAGGTAGCCGAGGACCACAGGCTGTAAATGTAACAAAACTATAATCGTAATAAAGAGTCCTTTTATGGGGCTCTTTTTATTTTTCAAGTTTTTTACTGGTTGCTTGTGAAAAGAAAAGTTCAATAAAAGTGAGTAATGGAGAGCAAGACACGCATCTGCAAGCTTTGTGATAATGTCTTAGAAGAAACACTGGGAAATCAACTGTTCGAAAGAAATGATGGGTGAAACAAACGAACGCCACTGGTCGTTTGTTTCACTTAAGGAAAGAGCTTATGTAATAAGAAAGGACAACTCTTTGCTAATTTCACTGTAATTGTATAAAATAATAAAGTAAAGAAAGAGGTGCATAATATGAAAGAATTTAAGGTGAGTTTCCATGCAGAAGATGGAGTCGATCAAATGGTTGTACAAAAACTAAGTGAGGACGATTTTAATCGTGCTACGAGTGGAGGTACTAGACAATTATTTGAATTAGATACAAATATTGGTTTTTTTATTTATTTTGATGCAGTGGATGAGGCAGGAAAAGAATCTTATTTAGTTCTTCAGTATGAAGAAGAAAATGAGGATCCATCTGCTTGCTATAGTTTTCAGCTAAAAGATTTCTATCAATTTGTAGCATTGCACTTAAATGATTTGCAATATGAAGAAGATGAGGAAGAGGATGAAGAAGAGTTTGGTCCTATCCACTATCTGGCGCATTTAATGCATCATATTGTAGAAGATGGAAAAACTGTTGAAGTTTAAGCTAAAAGAGAAAAGAACGGAAGGAGTGCATTCCTTCCGTTCTTTTCTCTTTTCTGCCTTAAATTTCTTCCTCCAAATAATGCATGTTGCAAAAGGTTTTTATTTCTTCCAGTTCATCGTCTTCTAAGCCATAATCTAAGTATTTATTTTCTAAGCTATTATAAAAATGATAATTAAGAATGCGAGAGACACCCTCATCTACTGAGAAAAGAACTTTTATTTGCAGATGGTCTTCTTCTGCTAATTCATCGTCTTCATCGAACTCAACAGTTAGGAAAAATTCGTAACGTTTTCCGATAAGAATGCCAGTTGGGTCTTTTATTTCCTCAATGGTATATTCTTTTATGTTCACTTAATAAACCTCCAATAATTCTTCGATAAAACAATTGATAATTTGGTCACCTCAAAAATAATATCATATTAAGTAGGGAATAGCTAATTGAAAGAATTTTTAATATCCAAAATCCTTTCAGAATTTGGGAAAGAAAGATAACTCGACATTTTATTAAAATAATGTTTGCATTAATGGTAGGAAGTATGGCATAATGAAAAGTTTGACTTTCATAAGTATTTATGTTATATTTAATATTAGTTTTTAGTTTAGATTTATATTTCTCACGCACTTGTTTAGGGATTATTTCTTGTGTTTTCTCTTGTTTACAAGTGTTTTTTATTTTATGGCGTTAAATTTTCTATGTGAAGTGAAGAATATAGTAATAAGAGATGTGGGTAGAAGCATGAAATAGAATGCGCAAACTACCTTTATCACATAGTTCATTTAACAAAAAATTAGCTTCCTGGAGGTGCTTCATTTGGCAATGGGATTTGGAAGAAGAAATAATGAAGAAATTGTTAAAGAAGAAGTGATGGTTTGGGATTGTACATCAGAAACTTGTAAGTGCTGGATTCGTGATAATTTTAAAAGCAGTGAGACACCAAAGTGCCCAATATGCGGAAGTGAAATGGTTAAAACAACTAGAGAACTTCAAGTAGTTAATAATAATAGCATCTATTCGAAATAAAAAGAAGAGGAATTTTCCAAAAGGATTGACCTCACAAGATTTGTTCATTCGATTGATAGTAATCGATTGAGAAATCTTGTATGGTCTAATCTTATCTGGAGAAGTCCTATTTTTTTTTGTCTATTTTTTAATGCAAAAAAAAGAAGAAATGCCAATAAAGAGACATTTCTTCTGCCATTATTTATTCTGTTACTGGTGCATGCGAACTCTTAAGCAGTAAAGTTAAGCATTAACGGGATCAAAGAAGTTCCCCATAAAACAGTAATCCACGCTGCTAAAATCATTGCAAGTGTAGAAAAGGTTGCCTCTTGTTCTCCAAACTCCATCGCTTTTGATGTGCCGACTCCATGTGCTCCCATTCCAAGCGCTAAGCCTTTTGCTATCGGGGAGTGAAGGGATAACCATTTTATTGTATACGGCCCAATGATTCCTCCTAGAACCCCTGTGATAATCACAAATATTGTTGTTAGTGTTGGCAGGCCACCAATTTCCTCTGATACGACTATTGCAATAGGTGTAGTGATGGAACGCGGCAAGATACTCATTATAAAGTCATTGTTTAAATGAATCAAAATGGATAATAAATAAGAAGAAAAAATCGCGACCAAAGTACCTGTTGTAACGCTAATCATAATAATCGTAAAATATTTCTTTAACAAATGTAAGTTTTTATAAATTGGAACGGCGAAAGCAATTGTTGCTGGTCCTAATAAATGTGTTAATGGTTGTGCTGATTCCATATAAGTCGTTGCTGGAATACGAAAGATACTAATAAACGCAATTAGCAATATGGGGGTAATTAACAACGGATGAAATAATGGGATATTCCATTTTTTATAGCAGGCTTTAGCTATCCGATAAAGAACATAGGTTATAATGGTGATTATGATAATTTTCATTTACTAAAACGTCTCTTTCTATTATAAATTTTTTCAGCAGTAAAACCTGTAGCCCCCATTACGATAAAAGTACTTATCGCGATTAGTAGTACTGTTTCAACTCCTTTAACATTTAGAATTTCGTTGTAATTTACAATGCCGACAGCTGATGGAATAAAAAATAACAACAATTCTGCAAGCAGCCAAGCAGCGCCTTTTTCGACCCATTCAATTTTCACTAATTTAAGCTTTAATGCAATAAAAAGGACAATTAATCCAATCATTGAAGCTGGAATTGGTATAGAAACGATCAATTTAATTCCCATGCCGATAAAAAGAAAAACATGGAGGAATAAAATTTGACCAGCGATTATCAATATATTCTTCAATGGGCTCACCTTCTGTTATTCATTTGATGGAATAATATCTTCCATCTCCTTGGTATATGAATATCATACGCTTCTAATCGTTATTCGTAAAATACATAGTTATTATAGTTAATATAACTAAAAGTTATTGAAAAGCGAAAGCGAGAGAGTTGAAGAATATAAGGATAATTATTCATTATCAAGGACAAAGTCGATAAATCTTCTGCTGGCAACGGATAGATAGCGATCCTTTTTCGTTATGATAACGAGCTCCCAATTTGTAACAGGCTCTAAATCAATGAACCGAACTTGATTATTATTTGCTCGATTGCATATCGATTCCGGTAGTATGGAAATTCCTAGATTTGCAGCGACAATTTCCACCATAAAGTCCCATTGGGAGCTTTTGAAAATAATATTTGGTTCAAATCCTTCTTGAATGAATTTTTTCCTCATTATTTCATATAGAGCAAATTCTTCGCTGTAGAAAATAAATTCTTCTTCTTTTAATTCCTTCATATGAACTTTATTTCTACTAGCAAACCGGTGCGATTCTGGGACAATTAATTTTAATTCTTCCTTAACAAGTGGAAACACATGGTAATCTTCATCCGCTAAAGGAAGCACAGCAACCCCCATTTCAAATTCGCCTTCTTCGACACTTTTAACTACTTTGGCAGCGCCGTATTCCTTTATATTAATTTGGATGTTAGGATATGCTTTATGAAAAGCGGCAATTATTTTCGGGAAAAATAAACTTCCGATAATTGGCGGGAGCCCAATATTAATATTTCCTCTTGTTAAATTGGTCATATCATGGAGTGTGGATGACATTTCTTCCACTTGTGCAAGGATTTTTTGTCCATATTCAAAAACGACTGATCCCGCATCTGTTAGCTCATGTGTTTTATTTGACCGATGAATTAATGTTAACCCAATCTCTGCTTCTAGGCTTTTGATTGCTTTACTAAGTGCAGGCTGTGATATATGAAGATTCTCTGATGCCTTTGTCATATTTTTTTGCTTAACTACTTCTACAAAGTAATGTAATTGTCTTATTTCCATCTTTCTTCCTCCTTTCATTACGGAAAATGGCTGCCTCTAATCAAGGAGACAGCCTTTTTGACCATAATTCATTATGTTGTAATAAACTCCTTATAATTGCCGAATAGTGTTTATTTCGGTATTTTTTTTAGCAAGGATAAATTTCTAATCATCGAACCGACAAACATCGTGCCAGCTCCTCCAAAAAGAAGTATTAATACTGTTTGCTTGCTAATAACATCAAGTGGATACAGTACACTGCCTAAGATTGCGAAAAAACCAATTAGCGATAAAAACCAACCAAATTTAGTCATAATAAACTTCCTGTCCTTTAAATAAAATGTATTAATAATTACCTATTTTACGCAAATTAGAAGCGAAGCACAACTATTGGCTAGTAGTTTGTCGAAAATTGTGGTGTATTCGTTCAGCTCCTAACACAATACTGGTAAAAAGGGCTGAATTTAATCGGCGATTTTATCAAGCCTGAAAGGAAATTACACGAAAGACTCGGATCATTTCATTCGGTTAGAAGAAAAAATTTATTCGCATTAAGAAATGATTTATTTTACAACTTCATTTTTAAAGTGCTACTTCTTTCTAACAGCTTGTAGGAACTGATGGAATATTGATGAAAATAATTAGAGACACATTTATATATAAATACGGAGTAATTTTAAGTTTAAATGGGAAATGGATGTGGTATAAGTAGATTATCAACTTAAGAAAGGTGTGAACATCATGAGCATTTTTCACCAGTTAAAAGACAAGATAATCTTTATGCATAATTGGAAGGATAATTTAACTGCACACAAAAAATATGAAAATTTATACAAAAAAAATGCGACAGAAATGATATATCTTAATATGTACCGTTTAAAATCAAAAAAACAAAATGAACAAAAATAATAGACTAGGGTGAGACGCATCCTAGTCTTTGTTATGTTTCAAAATCATTTAGCTATATTTTCTATTATGCCATGGATGTTTCTTTTAAATAATCAGAAAAAACCTTTTGTACAAGAACTTCTTCTTGAATATCGTCCGAATTATGTAAATCCTTAATACAGACTACGTAAACAGATTTTACAAATAAGTGTAATGCTTCATCATCCGTTAATTTCTGGATTTTCTTTATTAGTTGAATATCAGTAATGTAATTAACGATACGATCAAGGAATTCCTTCGGGTAATCTTTTGGCTGCTTACCAGTTTCCTCTTGAAAAATTCCTCCTTGTCCTTCAATTTCGACATGACGTATTACTTTTTCTAATTCTTGAATACTGAATATCTCCATTGATTATACACCTCTTTCCCTCTAGTATTATAACAGGCTATTAAACAGTAGTAAATTGATGATTTTACACTATTTGAAAAAGCTTGATTTAATAGTCTTTCAGTGGTGTTATATAAAAGATTAGAAGAAAGATTAGGAAGGCTTTTTTTCCTATTTTAACTCCATCGTTATTCCTAAAATAAAGGAAAGTACTACAAAAAGAAAGTCAAAATGTTACAATAGTCTTTAGTCCATACCGAACGGGAAAAGCCTATAACTACATAAATGGAGGAAGATAGGTGTTTTAAACTCTTCCATATTAGAATAGGAGAAGTATAATAAATTTCAGCGAGAGGACTAAAGGGAAAATTCATATTTAATGGAAGTTTTCTAATTACATTTACGTTTATTTCGAAAAGGAGTAGTAATGGATAATAATAAGATGTATCATATGGTGAAAAATTTTCATGAAGCATTTGGACATGAAGTGGCAAAAGAACCTACTGCTATTGATGAAAAAACAGCTGTTAATCGAGCGGTTTGGACAGGAGAAGAATTAGTTGAATTTCTATATGCTACGGCTGAAGGAAATGAACAGAAATTCCAAGTATTATATAAACAGTTTTTACAAGGATTAGATAAAGCTGCTGATAAAATACTTACCCAAAAGAAACCAGTCGATGATAAATTAGTAGCACAGATGGATGCACTAACAGATGTTGAATATTTCAATCAAGGAAGTTTTGTCATTGCTGGTGTTGAGCCATTTCCTCTCTTTCAGATAGTGCAAGAAGCGAATATGGGAAAATTATTTGAAGATGGCAAACCACGCTTCAGAGAAGGGGATGGCAAGATTATTAAGCCACCGAATTGGGAGGCAGATTTTGCACCAGAAGGCAGATTAAAAGCGGAAATAGAAAAACAAAGAAAAAATAAATAGAAATAATGGGAGGAACTGAGAGTTGGTCAATACTGTAAAAGTAATAATGGCCACCAAAGTTCTTCCCATTTTTACTACTCAAATTATTGAAATACGGAAGTAGGAATCAATATGGATGGATTGCCAGAAACGTATGGACCTACTTCATATTGCTGGAATATTAGGACTATTCCTTTGTCAGATAAAAAGAAATTCGTTTCATTTGTTACTTTAAAGTCTGCAAATTCAGTAGAATCTGAATAAAATATTTCAGGATGTTTTTTCATATATGCTAATGCATAATTTGTTACCTTTTCATATTCTCGCTCTGATGTGAGAAAGTCATCTAATGTCAATTGATTTCCTGATTTCAAATCAAAATTATATGACGAAATAACCGTGTTTCCATGTGCACCACCAGTAAATTGATAATCATTAAATATGATGCTAAGTTTATTATTACTGTTGAATTTCACCTTGTAATTGGTAATGTATTCGAATTTACAAACAGATGGTGACTCTTTGCAAATTGGATCTGTTTTCATTTTTTCCATTTCTTTCATCCATTTAAAATATCTCTTATAAGAATGTTTGATATGTTGTAAAAAAATTTTGTTTACTTGATTTTGAGCTTTGTTATTTGGTGCGCTTATTAGCGTAGGATATTTGAGATTTTCGATATTTTTATATTGTTTTGTCATAACCACATTAGGTGTTTTAATCGCAGATGCAGGTATTGGTTGAATAGTAAAAATAAGTATATGTAAGACAGATAACGTAAGAATAAATAAATTCGTTTGTTTTTTCATAAAAATCTCCATTCCTTTCAGATAGTATTACTATTTTTTTACGAAAGAGAATGGATATGTATGGTGATAATTGGAAAAAGCTAAAGGGAGTTGATTAATCGACTTCCTTTAGCTTTTTTTCAATGGATTTAAGATGGTTATTTAGGTCATTTATCATGGTCATTTGCTGCTTATGAATAGATAGGCTGCTTCTTTCCAACTTTAATCTTTCGATGGCTCTAGCCTCTTTCCGTTTAAGAAAGCGAACAACGATAAATATAAGTAAAACAGGAATGAAAATATAAAGGAATAAAGTTGGCAAAACCATAATGGCTATAGTCATATTATTTCTCCTTTTAATTTGTCTCATCTAAGATTTTTTCAATGTGGACAATTCTTTCTTTGATTTTGTTAAGAGCATTTATTTGTTCTTTTTGATTTTCAATATTTTCTTTTTCTATAATAATCTTTTCATCTGCTCGTGCTTCCGCTCTTTTCATATATCTAGCTAAATAGAATAGAAACCCAAGGATCAAGACTATAGGCAGAATAAAAATGAGTAAATTGATCATACTAAATAATTGCATTTGTTACCTCCTAAAATGTAATATGCTACTCCTTTCTTTTTTTTATCGACACGGTTTTAGCCAAGTCTGTAATGAATTTTTCTGATAAAGGAACATGAAAAGGAATCAATTCATAGTATTTCATTGCTTTTCCATCTTTCGAAATTTCATGGTGTCCCTTAACAATTTCTGCGTTTTCTAATTTTTGAAGATGTAAATATAACAATGGTCTACTAATTCCAAGCTCTCGAGCTAACAGACTTACGTATTTTCGTTCTTTTTGCAATATTGCAATAATTTTTAATCGATACGGATTAGACAATGCTTCAAGTACTAGGAGTAATTGATCACCGTTATTTATACTTTTCATATGTAATAATTTTATTACAGGTGTAAATGTTATGCAAGAACAATTTTGAACTTTTTTTGCAAAGTATATTAAAAAAGGAGGGAAATAAGAATAGAATAAAAAGCAATGGCTTATCACATAAAGTTGTTTCGTATTTTTCGCAATAAATACTACAATCTTATGGAAAAGTGTTAAATTAGGAAACTTTTATAGCTGTTAATTCGTATATACATTAAAAAATGGAGGTAGATTTTTATGGGTTTTTTAAATGGTTTAATGGGAAATGCAAGTTCAACAGATGTGAAAGAATTAGAAAAGGAATTAGATAAGATTATCGGATCAAATGAACAGATAGAGCTTGCATATAAATTAATTCGAGACTTAATTGTATTTACTGATTTACGATTAATTCTCGTTGATAAACAAGGTTTAACTGGTAAAAAAGTCGAGTATTTGTCAGTGCCTTATAAAAGCATCTCTCGGTTTAGTATCGAAACTGCTGGTCACTTTGATTTAGATGCTGAATTAAAAATTTGGATTTCTGGTGCAGAATTGCCAGCTATATCCAAACAATTCAAAAAAGATAGTAGCATATATGACGTGCAAAAAGCACTTGCAAGTTATGTGGCAAAGGCTTAAGATAATTGGAAATTAGTCCCTGACTGTTTAAAGACAGTTATGGGACATTCTCTTAAAAAAATATAGAAGGAATGTAATGTTCTTTGTGGAATATTTATTTAGTATGGTGCTTATAGGATAAAGATAGGTGGAGAAGGAAAGATTGGGTGGAATAGGGGGAATAATATGCATTCAGAAGCGAAATTTACAGGGAAGTCTACATTATATGATCGTTATCGTCCAGGTTATCCAAAACGTTTCTTTATTGAGCTTTTTACAGAGTATATTGGTGCCAAAGATAATTTCGTCATTGCTGACATCGGTGCTGGTACGGGGATTTTTACAGAATTAGTTGCTACTTTTGGAACAGATATTATAGCGATAGAGCCAAATGACGATATGAGATCTATTCTAAAAGAAAGAATGGAAAATTTCACACAGGTGACATGTGTAAACGGTTCAGCTGAAAAAACAGCGCTTGCTGATAAGAGTGTGGATTTAATTACGGTTGCTCAAGCATATCATTGGTTTGATGCAATTGCCTTTAAAAAAGAGTGCGAACGAATTCTGAAGAACAATGGTCTTGTCATGCTTATATGGAATAGTCGTGATCATACGAGTAGCTTAAATATGGAAACGGCAAAAATATCGAAAAAATATTGTCCTGATTTTCAGGGGTTTAGTGGTGGAATTAATATTGAGCGCCTGGATTTACAGCAATTTTTCACGCATGGCTATGAGCATTATGCTGTCTCCAATCCATTAAAAATGGATAAAGAACATTTTATAGGCAGAAATCTGTCTGCTTCCTATGCACCAAAAGAAGATGACTTTTTTTACGAGGAATTTGTTGGTGAACTAGAATTTCTTTTTGAAAAGTACAGTAAGGACGAAACAATCCTAGTTCCGAATGACCTGCATGTTTATGTAGGCGCTATCATTTGAGTGTTTCGAAGAATACTAGTATTTCCTTTAAGAAACTTTTATACGACTCTCACCCCTTATTTAGGAATATGGGAGCAAGATCAGATTCCGAATGTTCACTAAGCTTTTCTGAGGGGATAAAGGCCCCTATGATAATGGAAGTTTTCTTTTGTAGTTGAAGGACTTTTCGAAAGATATTGACAATTGACGAAGAAAAATCTACAATAAATCTTAATAAAAATGATGGCGTAGATAAGGAAAAGTAAATAAGGCAATTTTTTTAGAGAGCTTCCGAGGGTGGAAAGGAAGTAAATGAACCTTATTGAAAATGACCTTTGAGCTTCGTACCGAAAACTATGTGTGAGTAGACTACGACGAGACAGGCACTCGTTACAACAGCGGCAGTATCTCTTTCAAAAAGACGTACTGATTAGAGGCAAATAGTGCAAATTATTTGTAAAGCTAGGTGGTACCACGGGTAAACTCGTCCTAATCTTTTTAGATTAGGGCGTTTTTTTTATGGTTTTTAAAATGATAGGAGGATTTTATAGGCAGTAAGAGTGTGCGTTATCGAAATTCAGATAAGCAAAACAAAATGGAGAGATGAATGAAGGAGGAATAAATGATGACAATATTTATCGGGGGAGCTTGGCCATATGCAAATGGATCCTTGCATTTAGGACATGTGGCGGCATTGTTGCCAGGAGATATTTTGGCACGATATTTTCGCCAAAAGGGAGAGAATGTACTTTACGTTTCAGGAAGTGATTGTAATGGAACGCCAATCTCGATACGAGCACAACAGGAGCAAACAACTGTTGAGAAAATTGCCGATCGCTACCACAATGAATTTTATCAATGCTTTACCCAGTTAGGATTTACTTTCGATTTTTATACAAGAACAGATGCACGGCATCATCACATATCAGTTCAAGAGATATTTCTTACTTTATTAAAGAATAATTTTTTATATAAAAAAACAGTTGAGCAGGCATATTGTCAAAAAGACAACCAGTTTTTACCTGATCGTTTAGTAGAAGGCATTTGTCCTCACTGCAAACAAAAAGCTAGAGGGGATCAATGTGATTACTGCTCTAGTATATTAGATCCATTAGAGTTAGAAGACAAACGCTGTAAAATTTGTGGTGAAACACCAGTCATTCAAAAAACAGAGCATTTCTATTTTGCTTTTAGCAAGTTTCAGCAAGAGATGGAGACATACTTAAAACATGCTGAAGAAAACCAGCTTTGGCGTGAAAATGCTCTTTCTTTGACAAAACGTTACTTAGAGGAAGGACTTCCTGACAGAGCAGTTACAAGAGATTTACCAAATGGAATTGATGTTCCATTAGAAGGCTATGATGGGAAGAAAATTTATGTTTGGATTGAAGCTGTGTCAGGCTACTTAACGGCTACTATAGAAGTATGTAAAAAGGAAGGCATGAATGTGGAAGATTATTGGAAGGAAGAGACGATTTCTTATTACGTGCATGGAAAAGATAATATTCCCTTCCACTCCGTTATTTGGCCGAGTATATTGCTTGGGCTGGGCAAAAAATCCTTACCGACACATATCATTTCTAGTGAGTATTTAACATTAGAAAAGAAGAAATTATCCACCAGCCAAAATTGGGCTGTATGGGTTCCATATATTTTACAAAAATATAATCCTGATTCCATTCGTTATTTCTTAACAATGAATGCTCCTGAAGCAAGAGACACAGACTTCTCATGGCGGGAATTTATCTATAGTCATAATAGTGAACTATTAGGAGCATACGGTAATTTTGTAAATAGAACATTAAAATTCATTCAGAAAGCGATGAATAGCAAGATTCCAGAAAAGCAGATTTCAAAAAGGATTATAGCGTTTACAGAAGAGGTGTATAAAAAGTCAGGAGAATGGGTTGAAAAGGGAAGTGGAAAAAAAGCGTTAGAAGAAATTTTTTCTTACATTCGTTATGGAAATCGTTATTTTGACAAGCAAAAACCATGGGAACAGATAAAGGGAAAGGTGGAAGATGCAGAAATTACTTTAGCTAATTGTACATATATTATTATAAATTTAGCCCAACTTCTCGAACCATTTGTTCCTTTTTCTACACAGAGAATTAGAGACATGCTTGGTATTAACAAAATAGAATGGAAGCTACAACACACACTTCCATCCGAAATATTGTATGTCACCCCTTTATTTGAAAGATTGGATTTAGGATTAATCGAAGAAGAGTTAAAAATACTACAAGATGGAGTGATAAACGGCTAGCCTTCTGACAGTTCGCTTAGCTTTTTTTCACTAGTATCTCACTTTTAAACTTCAGTAGTAGTAGGAGATATCTGTCTGTATTAATCCGATTGCTTCAACTAACCATTAGCGGAAGAGGATAGAACCCTCCGGTTAATGGTTAGTTTTTATTTCTATGGGAAGGAACCTGTTGAATAGGTAAGAAATTATTATTCATCAGAAGGTTTTAGATGAATTCCTCCGAGAGCCAATTACTTTACCGTCTTCCTTCCGCTCCCTCTGATAATACAACGACATAAGCATTTATCTTGTATGTCACCATTTGGCAGTAAGAATGACTTTTCTTAAAAGACCGAAATTGATTGTAGAAAATTGATTTTTTTCAGAGAAAATACAGGAAAATTGCGTTCATATATCGAATTGATAGGTATTAATATTATCATTTATGACCATTTCATGTAATATGAATATACTAGATTAAATACAATACTTGGACCGTAAGAAAAATCACTTGGCAATTTTTCCATTACTATGGAATAGACATAAAGTAATAAACAAAGAGCGGATTATCAGAGAGTATATGGCAAAAGGAGTTGAATAAAGCAGTTAATAAGTAAGGAGGGAGCTAAAAATGAAGTGGAGTGAGTTTGTATCCCATGGAAAGAACAGAGTCTTACCAGTCATTATAGAGGTATTGGGCAAAAAATATCCACATTATGCAAGTAAGCTTTATCCAATATGTTATACAAGCTTTAGTGATTTGGGAATTCTTTTTACACCCTGTGGTTTATTTAGAAAAAAGAAGAAACAAAGTATTCGAACGGTTCGATATAAAGAAATTATGTCAGTGGAGTTTAACGTCCAACGAGTACCAACTGTTTACTTATACCTTTTAGGATCCTCTTTGCATTTGAATATTATTCTCCACTTAAAAGACCATTCCATTTTATATTTGGAAAGTGAAGATATAAGTCTCTTTCCTGAGCTAATTCAGCTTTTAAAAAAGCAGAAAGTGGTTATTAAAGATCCTTTAAAACTCCAAAAAATTCTAAAAGAACAGGATACGATGGAAAAGTTTTATTCCTATATTGATAAGTATTTAGAACAGGATTCCTATTATAACGACAAGGAACCTAAAATAAAATAGAGAATCAACGGTTAACGAGTTATTTTGAGATCAAAATCAGTTACTGAATTTCGTTCTTTTTTCTAAGGATTCTAATAATTCTATTGCATTCTTATTGTAAATAGAAGCAGAAAAATGCATAGATGGTACACACATATGTCGACGATTAGGATTGCGATTTTGTTTTCTTTTTATTGTCATAGAAATAAGCCTCTTGATTACTTTTTATCTATAGGTTTTCCATCTTTTCAATATTCTTATACAAGCCTTTAAAACGTAAAAAAAGAGTCTCGGAAAAGAGTTAGAATTCTTGATGGAAAGAATTCTTCTCCTTTTTTGAGACTATAACTAATTAAGCACGTTTTGCTAGTAAGTTTAATGCTTTTTTATTCATGTCATGAATATCTTCAAATGTTTCTGATACTGCTACTGTCATTTTTCTCCTATTCGGATTCATTGACTTTTTCGACTGTTTATTTGGTTTGTTGAATGGAGTAGGATTTGAAGCAGCTGTCGTTTTCTTTTTGCTTGCCATATCAATTCCTCCTTAAAGAAAAGTGTTTGAATGAACAAGACACAAGCTATTAAGCAAGGAAACTAGCAAACTTTCGTTTGTTAGAAATGCTCATGCTTTATCTATATATTATTATACTACAGAATATGTAAAATGGAGCCTTAAACCATGTACCAATCGAAAATTTGTGCGAGGTTCAGTATATGGGAAGCGTCGATTCCGTCAACTTCTACGAAATGAGAGCTGATACCAATCAGCATATTGTAACTTTCCCCATAATATGCAACGATAAAAACATTTTTCGTTAATTCCTCTACTGTTGAATCAGTACCTGGACCCTTTAATGGAATACTCTTTCCTTCGAGAAGCTCTTGAATAATGCTGGTTCTACTTTCGTTATCTAGAAAGCTAATATTATAACAAATTTCTACACTATTAAAAGCTATATTCACATTTTCTTTTAATTCTTCTCCATTTGTGCTAATCGCAAATGGAAAAATGGCGATATGAAATTGAAATGTGTCGGCATAAAGATTTAAATATGTACGTAATTCTTCTCGATATTGCCTCCAATGCTGAGGAGGATTACGATCTATAAAATGTTCAGCTGTTTTGGAAATAACTTCTGTAAAGTTTTGAACTTTTTTTGCATTATACCCTAAAACTTCCTCATTTTTGCGGATTGTTTTTCGGATATAATTGCTGTGCTGAAATTCAGTGTTCCAAATCTTCAGAATATCAGGAGTTTGGAAAACGGCAATATCAAGAAAGACGGCAGCACAAACAAAAGACAATATTGTTTTCCAGTCGACTATTTGCAGCTGATTAGAAAAAAAAACCAAGCAGATAAGAAGAAAGAATAATACATAATACGACTTGCGAATTGCTTGGAGATTTTCTACATATTTATCTGTCCGCCACCAAAAGTATAATAGGGAAAGAACTACTAATAAGATAATGGCAGACAGGAAGCTATAAAAGATCGTTGTCAAAGTAACTCCTCCTTTTGACACTATATGACTATTATTATACCATGGAGCATCTATTTTAAAGAATTATAATAAGGAATGAGATCATTTTCTTTACGGGCATTTCTACCGTTTATTATGCAAAATTAACTAATAATGAAAGCTCTTTGTATTTTACAATATGTAAATTATAGACTAAAGATAACGGAGGTCATAGCAAAAAGCTTTCCGAACACAGCCTTTCGTTTTGTTAGCCATTTCCTTTTTCTAGATATAGTAGGAAATTAGTACACAGCTTTTAATTACCCTAGGATAATAAGCGGAAATTGATTATAATAGGAAAAAATGGTAATTTTTTAGATGGATAAACAGAGAAAAGGGGATTAAAATGTTTCCAACATTAGAGACTGAAAGATTAATATTAAGAGAACTAGTAAAAGAAGATGCAGCAGACTTATTTTCTTCCTTTTCTAAACCAGAAGTAATGCGCTATTATGGCCAAGAAGCTTTTTCAAACATGGATCAAGCGGTAACATTAATCCGCCACTTTTCAGATAGCTATCGAAATAATAAGGGAATTCGTTGGGGAATTCAAAGGAAAGGAAGCAAGCGCCTAATTGGCACGCTTGGTTTAAATAATTTTGTCCTCACACATAAACGAGCTGAAATCGGATATGAAATACATCCCGATTATTGGAGAAATGGATACACGTCAGAAGCGGTAGAAAGAGTTGTCTCCTATGCATTAGAAGAGCTTCATTTAAACCGCTTAGGGGCTTTGGTTTATTTAGAAAATGCTGCATCTAATAATCTTGTTAAAAAGCTCGGATTTCACCATGAGGGCATTCTCAAATCATATTTTGTACAAAATGGTCGAACTTATGATGCAAATGTATATGCAATAATAAAAGACATTTAGTAAAAGAGAGAAGGAAAAAAGTGGGTTCTTTAACAACGGTATATTTTGTAAGACATGCTCACTCGGAGTATTCCACAGATGAATTAGGCAGGCCATTATCAAAGAAAGGTCTTGCAGATGCTAAAAGAGTAGCAAAGAGAATGGAAAAAGAGTCAGTCAATATTGTTGTCTCAAGTCCTTATAAGAGAGCGATTCAGACTGTTGAGGGTATTGCTGGATATTTTCAAGTTGAGATTGAAGCCATCGAAGAATTAAAAGAACGTGTCTTAGCATCAGGAGAAGTGAGTGATTTTAATACGGCAATCGAAAAGGTGTGGACAGAGGAAACTTTTGCATGGGACGGCGGGGAATCGAATATCATTGCCCAAAAAAGAGGAGTACGAGCACTTTTTCATTTACTAAAACAATATGAAAATAAAAACATTGTTATTGGTACGCATGGAAATATCATGGTCTTAATAATGAAATACTTTTCTAAGGAATATGATTTTTATTTTTGGAGAAATTTACAGATGCCTGATATTTATAAACTAACCTTTGAAGGTCAACAGTTACAGGCTGTGCAAAGAATATGGGAAGATCATAATGGATAGACATCTCTTCTTATTTGGTGGTGGCCTCCATTTACGAGTAGATTGGTGAAGGAATTTGCAGAATTGGTTTCTACACGCAGTGGGAAAATATCTTTATTTATTTTAGAAAGAGCAAATTGGCAAATGTATATGCCCTAGATATACATTAGCACTGACAGAACGGGGGATAAAAGAATTTCACTATATAACCTTAACCAACTGTTTTGGCAGATGAGGCAAGCGAACTACTTCACAATAGTTCGGGCATCGTCATCTCATCGGCGGCGAATATACAGAGCATTATGAAGAATTAATTGTAGAGACTCCTATTTCAACGGTAATTAAGGAATAATTTTCAGCAGGAATAATAGGCATTAAGCAAAAAACTTTCATTCCATATAATCATGGGAAAATTGCTAATAGGTACATAGCTTTCAAAAAATCTTATGTTGCATATTGCAATGTAAGATTTTTTTGCGAAAAAGGGAACATTTTAAGCTGATAGCTTATCAAATAGTTAGAAAGGAGGGGAAAAGGTTGAAAATTATTGCATTGAAAAGTTTTGAAGTGGAGAAAATGAATAATTTAGTAATACTAGCAAAACAAGGAGATAAAGAAGCATTTGTGCATTTAATTCAAGAAAATAAAATAAGTTTGTATCGAGTAGCCAAGGGAATATTGCAAAATGAAGCAGACGTAGAGGATGTCATTCAAATTACAATTTTAAAAGCATATGAGAATATTAGAAAACTAAAGGTGTCAGAGTATTTCAAAACATGGATTACACGAATTCTAATTAATGAATGTACAACAGTTTTAAGAGGTCAAAAAAAAGTTGTTCCAATGGAAAATAACATTAATGACCTAGCTACTACAGAAGATACATATACAAATGTAGATTTGTATCATGCAGTTCATTCTTTAAGAGAAAAATTAAGAATTGTTACGATTCTTTTTTACTACGAAGATTTATCAACAAAAGAAATTGCTAATGTACTGGCTCTTCCAGAAGGAACCGTTCGCTCAAGGCTTTCCAAAGCAAGATTAAAGCTTCAAAAAAAGCTTAATATACAAGAGAAGGAAGGAGAATAACAATGACTGATCACTTTGATAAAAAGGTAAAAGAAATGGTAAAAGATGATTATATGATTTCTGAGCAACTAGAAAACAAAATAAATGAAACACTAGCCAATTTACCAAGTCATAAAATGCATGGTAAGAAAAAACGAATGATTATTTCAACAGCGGCGGCCGCAATTCTTGTCTTATCCATGGTAACATTTCGAATGAACCCATCATTAGCACAAAATATTGGCATTCCTACCTATTTAGAGAAATTTCTTTCATTAGGAAATGACTATGAAAAAGTGTCTCTCCAAACAAGTGAAGTACAAGAAAGTCAAGGAGTTAAATTAACGATTACTAATACCATTTTTGATGGGTATTATCTACTGGTGTCATATAAAGCAGAACAGAAAGACCCATTTAAACATAAGCCAATCTTATTTCCGCAAAATGCAAAAATTGTAGCAGGAGATAAAGAGTCTTTTGTATCGGTATCAAATGAATATGGTGATTTTGAAGATAAAAATAATACAGTTTACAATGGTGTGACGGTTTTTCCATTAAATAATGGCTCGTTTGATTTTAATCATGAAATAGATTCAGAAGAAAAGTTTATTGAAGAAAATAAACTAGATATTTTTAATTTACCTAAAACATTTCATTTACAATTCAATCTGGAAGAGCTCGGTTTAGGCTTAGAAAATGAAAGTGAAAATAATAAAATAAAAGGGAACTGGGAATTTGACTTGCCAATAGAAACGGTAAAAGCAATGGAAAACAGTAAAGTCATTGACTTAAACAAAAATATCCCGGAATTAGGAAATAATGTGCAGGTTGAAAAATTGGTTATAACACCTATTCGAATATATTTACAAGGACTTCAAGAGGAAAAGAATAGTAGTAACTTAGATTATGTGATAAAAGATGATAGTGGAGAAACAAAAACTAATTTAGGGGGATCTGTTTATGTGAATGATAATGGTCCTGATAGATTATTAAGTAATTATGAGAATAATAATCCATTAATGAAATCATTAACCATTGTACCGTTTGAATATCATAAAGAACCACAAATAAC
This sequence comes from Niallia sp. HCP3S3_B10, assembly GCF_052064465.1. Taxonomy (NCBI): domain Bacteria; kingdom Bacillati; phylum Bacillota; class Bacilli; order Caryophanales; family Bacillaceae; genus Niallia; species Niallia sp. HCP3S3_B10. The sequence continues at coordinate 30,872 of NZ_JBQHVO010000024.1, forward strand.
TGCAGAGAACTCTACAAAATTTAATGCTAGTGGCAAAACAAATCTACCAATTGGTAAAGGGAATTATATTACGATTACAAACGTGGAAGAAAAAGATGGTAAAACCTATCTTTCTTATCATGCAGATGTACCAGTGTATGAGTATATGCCATTTATTATTCGGGATAAAGAAGGGAAGGATTACTACCGTATTTATGAAAAAAATGTACCTTCTACTGTAAACTCTGATGCAATTGCAGTGATGGATGGCAATCTTATGGACGATGACTATACGATTTTTAGTCCAAATACGTATTATTTTGATCAAGCCTTTACCATTGATATTACAAAATAAGGATAAGTTGGAGCTATGAGAAAATTTCTTGTAGCTCCGTTTTGCTTCTAAAATTTATATCCCTTGTTGTCAGAAAAATCTGTTGTTTTTTATAAAGGAAGGGGGTTAAAATTATGAAGAGAGAGGAGCGTTTAAATGGTACAAACGACTGAACAAATATACATAAGGTTATTTGAAGAAAAAGATGCAGAAAGTCTTTGGCAATTAGAGGTAAGGAATCGAAAGTTTTTTGAAAAATATTCAATTGCAAGGAAAGAACTATTTTATACATTAGAATTCCAACGTGAGCTTATTACAACATGGAAAGAAAATGAGAAAAAGGATATTGATTATCATTTCGGGATATTTTTAAAGGAAACGGATGTTTTGATTGGAAGTGTCAATCTATATATGGTAAGAAGAGAACCTGCTCATAACGCAATTGTAGGCTATGTACTGGATAAAGAGCAAAATGGCCAAGGATATATGACAATGGCAGTGAAACAGTTAGTTGATTATGCATTTAACACCCTGAAATTACATCGTCTAGAAGCAGGAGTCATGCCACATAACATAGGATCGATTCGCGTATTAGAGAAAGCGGGGTTTCATAAAGAAGGAATAGCAAAAAGTAATGTGAAAATAAATGGACAGTGGAAAGATCATCAGATTTTGGCGATTATTAATCCAAATGATTAGAGGAAATTCAATATAGGTTACCTTTTTTTAATGGAATCGTAATATGCTTTCTATTAACCATTTGCACCTACAACTTCATTAAATTGCTCGATAGAAGTATGTAGTGGCTATAAATTAGGTTAGATATTTTATGTACAAGAAAAAAACAGGCAGAGAAATGGATAGTTTTTCTGCCTGTCGTATTCTTACGTTGTAATGGTTGCTTCTGAGGTTGGTGCAAAGTTGGTAATTTCTAATACAACAGGAGTATCAGCAATAACGGTAGAATCTGCAGGAACGGTAATAATTAATTGTCCAACACCAGTACCTCCAGGTGTATAAGCAATAAGATCATCCATTTGGAGTACTCCATTTACATACACATTTAAATAACTGTTATCAGCAGTAAGTTCTGGTAACGTTGCGCCATCGGCACCAGTATCTGTCATAAAATCATCTGCTGCAATTGTAAGTGTTCCTGCTCCAGTTACTGGCTCGGTAACGATATTAAAAAAACGATCAACAGTTGGAACCGTATCAATATCAAGCGCTGCACTCACGGCAAGCTTCATGATTTGCAAAGGCATAGTATCACCACCTTAATCCATTTATACTTTATGATATGAAAATAGAACGAAAACGACTAGACGTAATGGAATTAATCACAATATGTGCACCATCTGACATTCTATTTATAAAATAAATATTATGGCAAAAAAGGTGGGGGAAATGGAAAAAAAACAACGATTGCCTAAGCCTTATTTGATACTTCCTGACGTTCCTTCTACAGAGATTTATGTGCACATCCCTAAGAAAATGATGGTTATAGAGTATTTTGCTATCGCTGATGGAATAACGAATATTTTTACAGAGAAAGATGGTGTAAAGGAATTAGGAAATCAAAAAATTCTAGATCCATCGAAGGTATCCTATATGAATTTATTTATTAATGCTGTCTTGCAACCAAAGGAAAATTACGAAGTGAAAAAGGGAATGATTTGTCTAAAAACAGAGGATGTTCCTATTTGTGGAGCGACTGTTATTCTACAAATGTTCATTGTTTAACTATTCCGGTCTGTCTTGAAAAAAAGGATAAGGCAGGCTTTTTTCTACCGTGCTTTTTTCAATAAGCAGATTAAATTAGATGAATTATTTACTTGTAAAATTGGAAATGCAGTTTCTTTATATGGTTTCTTTCTTTATACAATTAAAATCCTTTTTAATAATTCATAACTAAATATTCTTAATGCTTCATAAGATGGTATATGGATAAAACTTTACAGAGATGTGGGGGCAAAAATGAAGAATAAAGGTTTATTAATGAAGATTTTTTTCCTCGGAATTTTTGCTTATTTTTTTATTGATTTTATAAAGCATGCAAGAATTATCGTCATTTATCCAATGAGGATGAGCATTATTTATGTAATAATAATTATTGGAATATTATTTTATTCTTTTTATCAAATTCGGAAAAAAAGCTAAAGAAAAACATCTCATGGAAAAAGTCCATGAGATGAGGAGCAGTATCAATTAATCTTGTTTAATCATTCGTTTATAAATATATCTTCCGATAAAAGCAATTCCTATGATAGCAATAAGCGTATATGCAACATTGGAGTACATGTCCATATAGTGGACGATATCTTCCCAAGAGTCGCCTACTGCTGCTCCAATTCGAATAAGGACAAAGTTCCACACGAACGTACCAATTGTTGTTAAAAATAAAAAGATACCAAAATTCATTTTTGCCATACCAGCGGGAAGTGAAATTAAGCTTCGAATTAGCGGAATAAAGCGGCAGAAGAAGACGGTCCAATAACCGTATTTATCAAACCAGCGATCTGCCTTATATAAATCTTCTCTTTTCAATCGGAGAATTCTACCCCATTTATCTACTATTTTTTCTAACTTCTTGATTTCTAATAAGGAACCAATAAAATAAAGAATGATTGCTCCTAGAACCGACCCAATCGTAGAAACGAGAACAACCCCTGTTATAGTCATCTCTGTTTTTGCCGTCATCGCCCCCCCGAATGTTAATATCACTTCCGATGGAATCGGGGGAAAGATATTTTCAAGCATAATTAACAAAAGGATTCCGATATATCCGAAGTTTTCCATTATTTCCATAATCCAATTTTCCATTTACTGCACTCCTTAAATGATTATCACTATTATGCATTTAGATATTCTATTTTGCCTATCCGTATCTTATCATAGGGTTTAGGATTCTTCTATTATAATTCTATTTCTACAAGTTATATAACATTCATGCTTTCTTAATAAAGAGTGTTGCAATTTGGGAAATATGCTAAAATAAGGATAAATATAAAAGCTATTATAGATTGGAGATTATCTATGCTTGATTTTTGGCAAGCAAATCATTTAAGCACAAATTTGATGAACATATTTGGTTGGGGCATACTTATTTGTGCTGTTTGTTATTTATATAGAAGACAAACGGAAAAACCTGTTATATGGAAAATGGTAATTGTTGTCTACATAGGTTTATTTTGTTTTAACTTTCAGTTCGCCATTGGTGAAACACCAGTGAAAATAGCAATATTACCACTTGGTGTATGGATACTAATATTGGTTTTTGGAAAGAAGAAAGAACGATGGAAGATATATCGACCATATGCCTGGTTTGGGTTCTTTGGGAATTATATTTTTCTTATAACTACTTTACTTATTTCTCCATTACAGAATATTTTGTATCCAATAGAAAAAGTAGAAACTTTTTTAGCTGAATTAGATGATCCTGGCATTCTATTAATCCATCCTTCTGGTAAACAAGCAGATCTTAATAATGAGGTGTTTATAGAAAGTCTATCATCATGGGAGTTAAGCAAAATGGACTCGATGCTTTGGTATGATGAATCATATCCAGAAATAGATGAGGAAGAATGGGAAGAGGATGAACAGGCGCCATATCAGACAACGGAACGCTTTCCCTATATTCTTTTAGGAGCAAGTCCAAAGTGGGGGAGTGGCTATGAATCTACTATTTATATTGAAAAAGATGGAAAAGGCATGCTTATTTCAACAGAAAAAGAGCAGTTCTATTTTCAATCGTCTAAATCCATCATAGAAGGAAGGAAAGAATAAGTGAGATATAAATGGATATGGAGTTTAGTGGTCGTATTAATAATTGCTATATGTTTACTTATTTTTCTTCCTTTAAATGAAGAGCAACGTACTCCTTCTTCTCTTCCAAATGAAAATCAATTAAAGAAAATGATTTTGGAAACAGGCGATGTAAACATTAAGTCTATTTTCGAACAAATGGCTATCGACGATAATCATATTTTTATGCCCCACCTTTCTAGTGATAATCAATATGGCTATAGTTTATTAGAATGGAAAAAGAATAAATGGGAAGTAACCTATGTAACATCATCAGGACAACCGCTTTTGTGGAAAATTACAGGTGGAAATAAGTCTGAATCATATTTTATATGGAACCTTGAAACAAAATATAAAATAGATCATCTTACTTTTTTTATGAATAAGCATCGGAATTTTAGAAGTGGATGGGGTGTTGAATTTTATGAACCTGCAATCCAAATAGAGGAAGTTGTTTCTTTAGGCGATAAGCCATATGGGATACACAAAGTCACCGATGAATGGGAGAGGATATGGAAGGCTACTCAGATAAAGGTTGAGGAACAGGAAGAAGATTTATTTACTTTTAATAATGAAGAAGGGCTGCATTTTGGCGTTAAAGGTTATGATAGGGAAAATAATTATGTAGAACCATATAACTACTACGAAAATAGCAGTTCCACAAGTTCAGGTGCGAAAACGGAATATGTATCTATTTTGGATGAATGGGATGGGGAACAGTGGTAAATAAAATGTTCTTCGATAAAAAAGGAGAGAGATAAAATCTACCTCTCAAATTTTGGTTTCATTTTTACAATAAATACGAATGACAGAATAGCAATGAATCCTAAGAATATCTCGATGACAAGAAGATTTGTCAAAGTGCCTGCTTGATAAAGAGCTGGCAAGAAATTAATTGCTGCATGGATGATAATAGCGTAAAGAACATAGGTGAATTTGTTTTGTCTAATAGCATACAGAACAAGGATAGAAAGAGCGAGATGTAAAGCAAGAGCAAAAATTCTTTCTAATCCGCCTGTGGCAAAAACCCAAGTGTTTGCTTCCTCAAATTGCTCCTTAATGCTCGTAATTTCTTCAGGTGTAGCAGCAGCTCCAAGAATAGTTTCTAAGTTCCCAGTTTTAATCATTGCGGAGATAAGGAGAGAATTTAGTGCTGACATTCCACCTATAAGTATTGCTTCTATTCCTCCATGACCTAAACCGTAAGATAGCCCATCATTAAAATGATGATTATTTTTTAAGAATACTTTAAAAGCAAAATATCGACCCATTTCTTCAAATATTCCGGCCGCAAGCCCTCCATACAAGGCAAAGATATATGGGTTTGTGCTCCATCTTAATTCAGTTCCATTTGGAGCGAGTGCGAGGAAATGAACGATCTTTTCTAGAATTTGTGAAAAAACTATGAAGATAAGTACTCCAACAAGCAAGGATCTCCATGACATCATCTTTTTTCTTTGTAAATATATCATTAAAAGAACAGGCACAATTACAGCAAGGAATAATTGTAGAGATACTCCTAAATAGATAGAATTCATTCGATTTTCCCCTTTCAACCTATTTCATAACTGTTATATTAAGTGTATAACAGTTTAAGAAGGTACGTCAATAAATATGGGGATAAATGAAAGTTAAAAAAGATAATCAGAAAAGGAAGTGACCAAATGATTGAATTAACAGGAAAATACAATACTGCTAAGGTGTTTACTGATCAATTAGAAGAAATGGCTGAAGCACAAATTAAAGAATTGTGTGATCAGGAATTTGCACAAAAAAGCAAAATCCGCATTATGCCAGATACCCATGCAGGCGTTGGCTGTACAATTGGGACAACAATGACTATCCATGACAAAATTGTTCCAAATTTAGTAGGGGTCGATATTGGGTGTGGCATGGCGGTGGCGAAAGTGAATACTGGGGATAAAGAAATCAATTATGACGCATTAGATGCCGCTGTTCGCAAATACATTCCAAGCGGTTTCTCTATTCGTGATAAAGCACATCCGTATAATGAAGAGATAGATTTGGATGAAGTGAAAGCACCAATAAATAGAAAAAGGGCAGAACAAAGTATTGGAACCTTAGGTGGCGGAAATCATTTTATTGAGTTGAATCAATCAACTGATGGAAATGTGTATATTGTTATACATAGCGGCAGCCGTAACCTAGGGGCACAAGTTGCAGAATATTACCAGACACTTGCTTATGATAATTTATTAAATGTTGATGGGATGAAAAAAGAACTTATTGCTAAATTGAAAGAAGAGGGAAGACATGCTGAAATCCAATCAAGTATAAATAGTATGAAACTACCGAAAATAAACAAAGAGCTTGCTTATTTAGAATCTCAAGGATTTAAAGACTATATGCACGATATGAAAATTGCTCAAAAGTATGCTTATTTAAACCGTCTTGCAATGATTGATGTCATAGTTACAAAGATGAACTGGGTTATTTTAGATCAATTTACTACTATTCACAATTATATTGATATGGAAAATATGATATTAAGAAAAGGTGCAATCTCTGCTAGAAAAGGAGAAAGAGTAATCATTCCATTAAATATGAGAGATGGCAGCATTATTGCATTTGGGAAAGGCAACGATGACTGGAATCAATCCGCCCCACATGGAGCAGGAAGATTGATGTCGAGAACGAAAGCGAGAAAAACAGTTAGTTTAAAGGATTTTGAAACATCGATGAAAGATGTTTGGAGCACTTCAGTTAAGAATAGTACATTAGATGAAAGTCCATTTGCTTATAAACCGATGGAAGAAATTATTAAGCACACAGCAGATACAATTGATATCGCAGAAATTATTAAGCCATTGTATAATTTTAAGGCAAATTAACAAGGGAATGCAAAGGTTCTAAGTATAGTGGGCTAAAAGCAGAGAGAGGAGGAACTAATCTAATATTTCCTCCTCTCTCCTTGTCATACATATTTAATTAGAGTTTCAAAAATGAGCGAAATAAAAATCGGAAAAAGCCATAGAAGATTTCAATGAAATCGAGTAATACTTCTAATAGATTCCAAGCAAAGGAGTCTTTTTTATCTTTTTTTCTCAAAGTAAATCCTCCTAATTAACGGATAACGCCATGTGGCAAAATGGCATGAACACCTTTTACTCCATTAACAATTTGCGTAATATGTAAATCAACAGAAACACTGGCTAAAGCAGTTGCTTCTGTTCGTGAAATAGAATAGAATTGCTCCATTAAAGAGATCATATCTGATAAGGCAATTTCTGTTGCCTTATTTAAATCTTCATCGAACCCAAATGTAATCCAGCCATTTGGCGTTTTCGCTCTAGGATACGTTAAATCCATATCTTTTCTTACAATTAATGTAATGTCTACATGCTCCATTGGACATTCAATTGCTGTACCTGAGATTTCTCCGTCTCCTTGGAGTGCGTGGCCGTCTCCAATGGAGAAAAGAGCATTTTCAACAGAGATTGGTAAAAATAAACTGCTGCCTTTTACGATTTCCTTACAATCAATATTACCACCACAATATCTTGGTGGAGAGGTAGAATGGACACCTGCTTCTTTTGGAGCAACGCCAAGAACACCCATAAACGGCTGCAAGGCAATATGAAATGGTCGGGAATGAATGGAGGTTGAGCCAATCATTTTCTCCGTATCTAATTCCCAATCTAATTGAATTCTGTCAGTATGAGAGATTCCAATCGCATTATTTTGCCAATTCGCCATTCCGCCGGCCCAATTACGTCCATACCAACCTGGAACAATATCATTTAATTTTACTTCTAACACCATCCCAGGCTTAGCTCCTTTAATAGCAATCGGACCAATCATCGGATGCTGTGGTTTATCTTCTTGTTCTCTTGAGGAGTATTTACGATAAGTTTCCTCTTTAGAGGCTGAATAGCCCCATTCAATATCTAGTGTTTGCAGTGTAATCGAGTCGCCTGACGTCACTGTTAATATTGGTTTATAGCTATTGCTAAAGGAACCATGCAGGTTTTCCTGTTTTAATGATAATTGATGCTGCATTTTTCTCCTCCTAAAAAGACTGTTTTTCCTTTTATTCGCTAAAAATGTGCACAATCCTTTTATCTTTGGAAAATATTTATCTTCTTTTTGTTAAACTATAAACTTTTGTTGCTATTATATTTGGTGTTATTCTTTCTTTTAAAGTTGGAAAGACGGAGCCAACATATTCATCAGGATTACGAATATACGCTTTTTCATACATATAAATCGTAAACGAACAGGATACCCGGACATAAATGTCTCCATCCATGTCATATGGTTCTGAAATTGTAATGACTTCAAAGGAATCATCAAATTTATTTGTTTTTGCATTTATTTTCTTTGTTACATTCTCTTTATATTTCGTTGTTCTCATTGGTTTGTAATGAAAATCAGCGACGCCAATTGCTTGTATCATACCTTCCTCCCAGCTAAATCATTCGAACAAATATTATACCATTTATTTTTAAGAATTTTAGTTAAAATATTATTTAAAAATTCAAAATTCATGGTAGGATGAAAAAGACTATAGTTGTTTTTCATTTATTAAATTTTTTATAGGAATTACTATTTTAGGAGGCAATATGAAAGTACGTCATGTTGGCATATTCATTTTTAATGAAGTAGAAGTATTGGATATTGCTGGTCCATTTGAAGTTTTCTCTTTAGCTGGAGGGGAGAATAAATTTTTCCATGTCCACACTATTTCAGAAAAAGGAGGTACTATTTTAGCAAGAAATGGGCTGAAAATAGAAGCGGATTTTTCATTTGAAAAACACCCTGATTTCGATATTCTTGTAGTTCCTGGTGGTTATGGAGCAGAAGAAATTGAAATGAATAATTCTGTTGTCATAAATTGGATTAAAGAGCAATCAAGTCAAGTAGAATATATGACTTCTGTCTGTACAGGTGCATTTTTACTTGCGAAAGCCGGTTTGTTGGATGAACGGAGGGCAACTACGCATTGGATGGATATTGATCGGATGGAAAGAGAATTCCCAAAGGTTCAGCTTATAAGAAATGTAAAATTTGTAGAGGAAGGACAAATACTTACTTCAGGCGGAATATCTGCTGGAATCGATATGTCCTTTCATATAGTGGAGAAATTATGTGGCAAAGAAGTGGGAAGGGAAACAGCCAGGCGGATGGAGTATGATAGATATATAGAAATCGGAGGAGAATAGAGATGAAAAAAATTTCTGTTTTGCATTATGATGCTTTTACCGAAATACCGAATAAGGGAAATCCCGCGGGAGTCGTATTAGAGGGGGAGAAATACACGGAGGAAGAAATGCAAAAAATAGCCAAAGAGGTGGGCTTTAATGAAACGGGATTTGTTTTACCATCTCATTGTGCGGATCTACAAATTCGTTATTTTACCCCAGGTCATGAAGTGAATCTGTGTGGACATGCGACCATTGCTACTGTATTTGCATTAAAAACAAAAGGGCATCTACCTGAAAAAGAGATTTTTTCAATTGAAACCAAAGCAGGTGTGCTACCTATACGAATTAATCAAAATAAACAGTCTTCTTTTTCCATCACTATGAAGCAAGTAACACCACAATTTAAAGAATTTAAAGGTTCGCGCCATGAATTAGCAGATGCGATTGGTATTAAAGAATCTGATATAGATGAAAAGCATCCGATTCTATATGGAAATACAGGGCTTTGGACATTACTTGTTCCTATTAAGGAACTGCACGCATTTTCGAAAATGAATGTAAATAATGAACTGTTTCCATCTATTTTAAAGGAATTTCCACATGCATCCATTCATCCATTTTGCCTTGAAACATATGATGTAAATGCAACGATGCATGGAAGGCATTTTTCTTCCCCCTATTCAGGTACAATAGAAGATCCTGTTACTGGAACAGCTTCTGGAGTGATGGGAGCATATTATGTTACCTATGTGAATGAATTATGGAACAATGAGCCTATTATCATTGAACAAGGACAGGAGATAGGTCGTGATGGGAGAGTAACGGTTCTCGTTTCTGAAAGGAAAGGTCAATTAGATATACAAATAAATGGTACTGCTGTATTTGTAAAGGAATTAAAAGTAATGATCGAATGATTGGAGAAAATAGAAAAGGAGGGAAATTACATGGAAAGATTAGAGCCAATGGAAGCAGCTCGACTTTTTATAGATACCTATTTTACTAGTTGTAATGCGGCTATTCTGGCAGGAAGTGTGGTGAGAGGACAAGCGACAGCTACTTCCGATCTTGATATTGTCATTTTTGATGAAAAGGTCGTTTCTTCTTATAGAGAATCCATGATGGAATTTGGTTGGCCAATCGAGATATTTGTACATAATTTAGCTACATATAAAGATTTTTTCTTAATGGATTATAATTTAGCCAAACCCTCTATGCAACGAATGATTACAGAAGGAATGGTTTTAAAAGATGACGGAGTTTTGCAAGCTATCAAACAAGAAGCAGAAAAAATGCTAAAAGAGGGTCCGAAAGAATGGTCGGAGGAAACTATCCGTACAAAGCGTTATTTTATAACAGACGTACTGGACGATTTTATTGGATCAGACAACAAACAAGAAGTGATTTTCATCGCCAGCACGCTAAGCTTTCTTCTCCATGAATTTGTTTTAAGAGTAAATAAACAATGGGTTGGCACATCGAAATGGATGGTTCGGTCTTTACGACAATATGATCCCAAATTTACGGAGGAATTTATTGAGGCGTTTGATACCTTTTATCGGACTGGGGAAAAGGAAAAAATTATTGAAATTACGGAAAATGTATTAAAACCATATGGTGGAAAGTTATTGGAGCAGAAGCAATTAATAAACCAAATAGAAATTCCATGATTTCCTCCTTAGAGAAAAAGATTTAATATTCAGTATCTTGATTTTATTATATCGAAAAGTAGATTGATTTGCAAAGAAACGAATGACTTATCATCAATTTATCCTTCATTATTTTTTCTTATCATAAGTGATTAGAATGTTATTATGTTTCTCTAGGCGTCCATAATGTACTCTAAATATAGAATGATTTTTGAGGAGGAATAGATTAGATGACTATTATTGGCGTGCATCATGCTCAAATAACGATTCCAAAAGGCTTGGAACAACAAGCAAAGGATTTTTACTGTGGAGTATTAGGTTTAAACGAAATGAAGAAGCCGATTTCTTTACAAGGGCGAGGTGGATTTTGGCTATCACTTGGAAACATAGATGTACATGTTGGCACAGAGGATGGCTTTGATCGTTTTTCAACAAAAGCTCATGTAGCTTATCAAGTAGATAATATGAATAAATGGAAAAACAAACTTAACAACCTTGGAATAGAAATAGCAGATTTTATTCCGATTGAAGGCTATGAACGATTTGAATTTCGTGATCCATTCGGCAATCGTATAGAGATTATCGAAAAAAAGATTCAAAAATAGCCTAATTACTTACGAGAGAAATTAGCTAGTGTGCTAAACTAGTAAGTAAAATACGTAAAGGAGAAAACGGATGAAAGAAGGATTTATAGAAGTAACAGGTGGAAAAGTTTCGTATGTTATACATAATGAGACAGCTAATAAAATCCCACTGCTTGTTTTACATGGAGGACCAGGTTCTAGCTCCTACTCTTTACAAGGATTAAAAGATTTGGCAATTGATCGCCCGGTCGTTTTATATGATCAGCTAGGCTGTGGCAAATCAGATCGGCCAGATGATGATTCCCTTTGGACTTTAGACAGGTTTGTGGAAGAAGTTGGGCTAGTTCAAAAAGGATTAGGGCTGAATAAAGTACATATACTTGGCCATTCTTGGGGCACAACCCTTGCAGCTGCATATTATTTTGGTGAACCAGAAGGGATTAGCAGTATTATTTTCTCAAGCCCTTGTTTAAGCGCACCATTATGGGAAAAAGATCAAAAGAAAAATTTAACTTTACTACCACTAGAGGTTCAAGAAACCATCAAAAACTGTGAAGAAAACGGAAAGACAGATACACCTGCCTTTCAAAAAGCAATTGAAGTGTTTAATGACCATTTTGTATGTAGATTAAAGCCTTACCCAGAACATTTAAAAAAGGGGAAGCATTTTAGAAATCCACATGTATATCAAGTAATGTGGGGACCTTCCGAATTTACTGTGCAAGGGAACTTAAAATCATTTGATTGTATGGATCGGTTATCTGAAATATCTATACCAACATTGTATACTTGTGGGCGATATGATGAAGCAACACCAGCATCAACGGAATATTTTAGTAGCAAAACGCCAAATGCAGCTTTTCATGTATTTGAAGAAAGTGCCCATATGGCCTATATTGAAGAACCAGAACAATATAGAAAGGTCATGAATGAATTCTTGTCCCAATTAGACAAGTAATATAGATGAAAGAAAGCCGAAAGGAGGAACAGACCTTTTGGCTTTTGCTATGCAATAAGAAAAAATTCCGTAATTATCTACTTTATCTTTCTGTTTTTAGGAGATTATTGGTATACTACAGGATAGAGGTTCTACATCCTAAAAAGATGTAAAAACGATTTTAAAAGTAAAATGAGGGACATTGCGTGGAAAAAAAATCATCAAGAAAACTTGCAAGGTATTCACTTCTTATCATGGGATTGGGATTTATTCTAACATTCCCTTTTCAAGATAATATTTGGATACATTTAGTTCATGGGGGCTTTGAAGCTGGACTTGTCGGGGGATTAGCAGACTGGTTTGCAGTAACAGCACTATTTAGGCATCCTTTAGGCTTACCGATACCACATACCGCTTTATTACCTAAAAATAGGGATAGAATGGTAAATGGATTAGTGAATGTATTGAAAAAGGATTGGTTATCAAAGGAAAGTATTCAAGATAAAGTGAAGAATATTCCTTTTACCGAAAAAATCACAGCAACCATTAAAACAAGAATAGAAACAGAACCAGTAAAGAAAGCGATGATTAAAGCTACACAGCAAGCAATTAGCAATATTGATGTAGAAAAAATCACTCCATTTGTGCGTAAGCAAATGTCAGCGGCTTTATCTGATGTGCAAATTAGTAATATTTTAAAGCTGCTTACCAATCAATTAATTTCAGAAGAAGTTGATAAGAAAGCATTAGATCATGTTCTTGTAAAAACAGAAACGTGGCTCAGAAAAGAAGAGACGGCTCGAAAACTTGGCTCTGTTTCCATGAATGTATTAAATAATGTAGAGGCAAATGGCATGCTTCAATTTGCTTTAAAAACATTGCAGAATATTTTAACGGAAGATAAGTTAGGGCAAATTGTCCAAAATCTTTGCTTGAGTGGAATGCGAAGTCTTCAAAGAGAAGGGGAGCAAAACCGTGAAGCGCTTATTCTCTATATTCGCAAGGAAATCGAAAGCCTTCCAGAAAATGATAAAGTATTAGAAGGAATCAATACATGGAAGGATAAGGTACTAGACTCCCTAGAATCCAATCATACGATTTTAGCTAGCCTTCAACAAGCACAAGAAAAAGCAATCGAGCTTCTTGAAAATGAGGAGTTCATGGAAACAAAAGCAATTCCATTTATTCTTCAACTAATGGAAAAAATCGAAGAAAATGGCGAAAAGATGGATCCGTGGATTATTCAGCAAATTTCTAATTTTATCGAGAAAAACCATGATCAAATTGGCAATTTAGTAAAAGAAAATCTTGATAAGCTAGATAACGAAACACTAGTCGATATGATTGAGAATAACGTCGGTAAAGATCTGCAATGGATTCGTGTAAACGGTGCAGTATGTGGTTTTATTATCGGTCTGTTCTTAAGTGCGCTTCAATTAGTGGCTAATATGATGTAAGGTGTAAGATAAAAGGAAATATTGCCAAAAAAGCATTCGCAAATGAATGCTTTTTTTGTTGTGGATTGTTAGTATAGTTTCATTTTACTCTTATAATGATAGGAATTATGCATCGTCCACTAATTCACTTCATTAAAGTAAAAATGGAAAAATATTTCCATATTAAGGGTTGAAAGTTTATAATAAATATTATCTAAATTTTAAAAATTATTAGGTAGAATGATGGAATGGAGGGAGAGTTCATTGGTGAACATCAAAATAGAAACTCCTATTCATAGTAATGGGATTGCTGTTGTTTTGCTAAAAAAAATAAAGGGAGGATATCATGTTTTGTTAATGAAACGTGCGACCCAGATATTGAAAGATATGTGGTGTTATATAGGTGGGAGCCTAGAACAAGGGGAGAAAGCTTGGGAAGCCGCTTTAAGAGAAGTAAGGGAAGAAACAGGAATTACAAACGTAAATCTCTATAGCTCGAATACATTTGATCAATTATATTCACCATTAGAAAATTACATATATATTGCCCCAGTTTTTGTTGGTTTTGTAGAGGAAAACCAAGTTGTAGAATTAAATGAGGAGCATAGTGAGTACAAGTGGCTGTCTTTTGATGAAGCAAGGCAATTAGTCACATTACCGGGAAACGAGGAAGTTCTTACCTTTATAGAGAAGCATTTTGTAAAAAATACCATTACAGAGTGGCTCCAAATTGGAAGCATGAAAGTAGGGGAGTAAGGTGATAACCTATATATACATGGTAAGACACGGGGAATCGCCAAAAACAGAAGGCACAGAAAGAACAAGAGGGCTAACGGAAAAAGGGAAACAAGATTCTGAACGTATCGGCAAAATTCTTCATAAGGAAGAAATAGATCTATTTGTTTCGAGCCCTTATCAACGCGCCATTTTAACAATAAAGGATTTAGGTACAGATTTGGGCAAAGAGGTGTTCGTTTTTGAGGATTTAAAAGAAAGAGTGTTTAGTCAAGGAGATACTCCTCTTTCTGATCATGAATTACAATCTTGTCTTAGTAGGTCATATTCGAATCCTGATTATGCTCTAACTGGAGCTGAATCTAATAATGTATGTCAAAAACGAGCGATAACGGTATTAAAACAGTTACTAAATACATATGCAGGAAAAAAGATAGTAATTGGAACCCATGGTGCAGTAATGACGCTAATGATGGGCTATTATGACAAGCGGTTTGATTTAGATTTTTAACTCCATACAACAAAGCCGGATATTTACCGAATGAAATTTTTGAGAAATGAATTAGTAGAAGTGAAAAGATTGTGGGAGTGAGTTGAAAAATTATAAAGGAGAGCATTTCCTTATGAATGAGCAAAGTACGACTAATAAAGTGGCTTGGGAATACCGTGCTTATGAATTTTGGATGAAGCGTGATGGGCACCCAAAGGAAAAGGCGAAAGAAATATTGAAAGATCCTCGAACAAGTTTAAAAAAGCATCAAACGTTTTTTGAGAATGTAGAAGGAAAAAAGATTGCCAATCTTTGTGGATCAAATGGAAGAAAGGCAGTTCCATTAGCACTGTTAGGAGCTGAAGTAACAATCTTTGATATATCCAAGGAGAATGAACGATATGCTCATGAATTAGCTTATCATGCTAATACATCTATAAATTATATTGTAGGAGATATTTACGAAATCGATTTACAGACATATGGAGAAGCATTTGATATTCTCTATCTCGAAGGTGGGATTCTACATTATTTTCAGGATATAGATCATTTCATGTCACTTCTGTTTTCTCTTTTAAAGAATGATGGAACATTGATTTTAAGTGACTTCCATCCTTTGTTAAAATGCTTGAATGATGATTTTAATGTGAAACTAGCCTATTTTGATACAGAATTACAAACAGGAGATATTGCCTATAAACAGTTTTTTCCTGAAGAAGAACAGGATGATTTTCCAGATGTTTCTATCCGCTTTTATACACTTAGCGAAATTATTAATTCATTGATAGCTGCTGGGTTAAGACTAGAGCGTTTTGAAGAACATCGTGGTTGGAAAATGGAAAATATCCCATGGGAATTTACAATCATTGCAAGAAAATGATAGAAAATGGAGATTTGTAGATGAAACTATTTGAAAGCGGGCTTTTAAAAGTTCGTAAATTGGAAAAAAAAGATAATAAATATTTAGCAAAATGGCTTTCAGATCCATCTGTCCTTGAATATTATGAAGGAAGAGATAATCCCTTTGATTTAGATAAAGTGAATAGGGTGTTCTATCCGCCTAATGATAAGGAAGAAGTAAAAGGCATTGTCGAATATTCAAATAGAGCAATAGGGTATATACAATTTTATCCACTAGATAGTGAAGCGAAAAAGTTATTTGGATATAGTACATATAGTAAGGAATTAATATACGGAACTGATCAATTTATTGGAGAAGTGGCATATTGGAATAAAGGAATTGGGGAAATGCTTGTAAGTTCGATGATTCATTTCTTAATCGAGAATCAAAAAGCCGATCGAGTAGTGATGGATCCACAAACAAGGAATGTAAGGGCGATTAAATGCTATGAAAAATGTGGATTGAAAAAAGTTAAAATTCTTCCCAAACGAGAACTACATGAAGGGGAGTATCAAGATTGTTGGCTGATGGAGTATCGGAAATGAAGGGAATTAAAAGATAAACAATAGTCTATTAAGCATTGGAATTTCAAATAGCTTGTTAGATGAAGAGGAGAATCAGAATGAATCGTAAAATGATGAAATCAAAGAATGATAAATCTATTTATGGTGTTTGTGGGGGAATAGGTGAATATTTTGGTATTACACCTTTAGGTATTCGATTGATTTTTCTTTTAACTATGCCCGTTTCTATTCTTATTTACATTATTTTAGTAAATAGTATGCCTGATTCGCCGAGAATCTTGTGAATAATTACTGGGGGTTTTGAATATGGATAATGCATTAAAGTCAGATTGCAATAATTGTTTTGGGTTATGTTGTGTAGCATTGCCATATGGAGAATCTGCAGATTTTCCTTTTGATAAAGATAGTGGGGTATCATGTAGAAACTTATGTTCAAACAATGCATGCTCGATCCATGACAAATTGTGGGAAACAGGGTTCCGCGGTTGTGTATCCTATGAATGTTTCGGGGCGGGACAGCATGTATCACAAAAGATTTACCATGGAAAGGACTGGCGGAAGGGAGAACATGCAGATGAAATGTTCCGTGTCTTTCCAATTGTTCAACAACTACATGAAATGCTCTTTTATTTAAGGCAAGCTCTTACTTTAGAGGAAACTTCTTCTTTTCATAATAAACTTCAACGGATTTACGAAGCAATAGTAGAACTAACGGAAAGAACACCAAAAGAGATTTTAATACTCGATCTTATTTCCCACCGAAATAAAGTTAATGAGCTTTTAATTGCTTCAAGCATAAAGTATAGAGAGAATAGTACGAATAAAGGAAAAAAAGGACGAAAGAAAAAATCAAATTATATCGGTGCTAATTTAAAGGGATTAAATTTACAAGGGGAAGATTTTCGAGGAAAATTAATGATTGCTGCGAATTTAAGCAATTGTGATTTGAGAAGAGCTGATTTTATTGGAGCAGATCTACGAGACGCTAACTTAAAAGGAGCAAACTTGGGTGGTGCTCTATTTCTTACACAATCGCAAATTAATTCAGCTAATGGGGATGCTGATACTAAGATACCAAACTATTTGGAAAAACCAAGTCATTGGATAGAGAAAATACTTTCATAAATGTTCTGAACAGATTGTCAGATTACATCTATTCTTTACTTAAGTCATTAACTGAAATAAGTTTTATTTATTAAAAGGGAAAGGACAAATGTAGAATAGCATACATATTCATATAGGGCAAAATCCTTTGGAATATCAATAGAAAGAGGAGATTGTGCATGGTGAGACTAAATACCTTATATCAGCATAAAGTGAAGGGCTGGCAATCAAAACAAGTGATATATCAAATTGCTCCCTCCATTGGAGAAACAATTGTAATAGAAAAAGCTCATTATAAAATTGTGAATATTATGCATTATGCAGAAGACGGAACTGTTGAGGTAATAGCAAATGCAGAATAATAGGTAAAGAAAGATCAATCCAAATATAACAAGACATTATTTGTATAATTGTGTAGACAAATTTATATTATTTCGATTTTCAAAGGTTAAAGATGTCTAATTATCTTTATTTAAGCTATAATAGTAAATAGACACACTTGAAAAGGAGAATGTATGAAAACTAAGGCTAAGATTAAAGGTGTTAAGTATAGTTCTGAATACAAATTTCCAAGGTACAAGGTCAAATTAGAAACACCTGAGGGGAAAGTATTAATTATTGCCTTCGATCATACTTTATCGTCCAAATCAAAAGGATATGTCCCATTAAATGTTAATTATGATGGGGAAGATATGGGAAATAAATTGTCATGGTATTCTAAAAAAATAGAAAATATGACAATTAATAACTTTCTAAGAATTTTAGCTGGCAAAATCGATAAATTTTATAAAGTAAGTTAAGGAAACTCTCTGTTTGAGAGTTTTTTTGTGGGAATTTTAATATTAGGTAACAAGATAGCGTTTACATATCGATAGCCGCTTCATATATTATATATTAGATAATCGAATAGGTTAGGAGAATGTATATGATATTCGAAGCGCTTCCGACATTTGTGAAGTTTTTATTTTACCTATTATTAGTGTTTTAGAGAGTGGTCATTCCTAACATGAACAATTTTGTCTATTTAATCTCAAAGTTCCAAATAATTGCTGAATTCATGGGAGAATTCAGCTTATTTGTTTTCCAACTATCGCATGATGAGGGAAATAAGGGTGCTATAATTACGGAAGATAATTATTAACGATAAAAAGTGAATCCTATAGTAAATCCATATCGTCTAACTAGCGAATCTGTAAGGGGGGAATGACTTGATTTCTAAAAGACTAGAACATTCATTATTAAGAGAGCTAGAGGAGAATGAATTAGATGAACTGTTAGAAGAAATTATGATTTTGTATGGAGACGAACTGACAAGATTAGCTTATACATATGTTAAAGATAGTGAAACGGCAAAAGACATTGTCCAAACTGTTTTTATTAAGTGTTATACCCATTTAAAGACGTTTAAAGGAGAAGCTAAATTAAAAACATGGCTTTACCGTATCACAATAAATAAGTGTAAAGATCATGTGAAAAGTGCCTATTTTAGGCGGTTTATCTTATTTAAGAAAGATATCAATCATAAGAGTGATACTATGCCGTCACCAGAAGAGGAAGTAATGTATCAAACGATGCAGGCGGAACTGAAAAATATAATTTTAAGTCTTCCACCAAAATATGCAGAAGTAATCCTCTTATATTACTACGAGGAGCTAGATATTAATGAAATTGCAGACATTCTACAAATCTCTAAGAATACAGCTAAAACGAGATTGAGAAGAGGCAGAAAAAATCTCTTGCCATTTCTAAAAAAGGAGGAATTCAGATGAAGAATGATTCCAAATTTATAAAAGAAACACTAGGAAATGTGATGAAGGATGTTCATTTTTCTGAAAGGGACAGACAAAAAGTTCTAACAGCAGTAAAAATGGTGAAGGAAGAGAAATCTAGTCGTCCTAACATAATTGTTTTATATAAAAAGCATATCGTAGCTGCTATTATTTTTTGTTTATTTATTTCCATGCTGCTTACTTTTCCAAAATTATCACCAACTCTTGCAAATACACTCTCCTCTCTCCCTTTTATAGAATCTATTTTCAAAGCATATGGAGATGGCGGATTAAAGAAAGGGAAGGACAGCCAATTAGTATCGAATATTATAGCTACTTCAAAAAGTAATGAAGCAGAAATGACGATAGAGGAAGCAATTTATGATGGAGAAAGAATATCCTTTAGTTATGTAGTGGAATCAAAGGAACCAATTAGAGATTATCAGATTGATAACCTAAATGTTTCCTTAAAGGAAGAAGCAAGAGCTGGTATAGGGAAGTTAACAGATGGTAATTATGAATTGGTGACTCCCAATAAAGTAGCCGGGATTGGAACAGTAAATTTCATTAAACATAAGGAATTACCAAAGGAAATTGAAGTTCAGCCCTACTATGCAGTAGTAATAAACGGAAAGTATGAAATCTTTCAATTTGAATTTAAACTTACCAAAACGGAAAACGTAGAGACGATTACACCAATGATTACTCGACAAAGCAAGGAGAGCGAATTCACAGTAAAGGAAATAAAAAGAACGCCAATCACGACAGTAGTTAATATGAGCTATAAACGTCCGGTGACGGAAAACGATGATAACATGCTAATGTTCCGATTAATCACAAATGAGGGAGAAGTAATACCTTGGATTTATAATACACATGGCTATGGTGGAATCACAATAAAGGATAATATGGAAGTAATGGATTCTATTCAGGAATCATTTGAAGGGTTGGATGAAAAAAATACAGATTCGGTGACGATTCAACCAATGATCGTCCAAAATATTTGGACTTATAATCCAATTGAAAAACCATTTAGAGGAAAAGATACTAAATTAGATTTGGGAGAATTGGGCAAAATCAACATTATTGGGGTTAAATATACAGGCAATGTAATGACGTTAACCTATGAATTAAATAGCCAATTTCCATTTCTGCATTCAAACTATTTTACGTTAAAGGATCATTTGGGAAAAGTATATTATGGTGCTAAAACATCCATAACCTTTAAAAAGAAGGATCATTATATTGTCGAAGAAGCATTTATGAATATTTCTAAAAAAGAACTAACGATTGAATATATGCAGGAAGAAGCTCCTGAAATATTGAAAGATTTAGAAATTGAAGTTCCGTTAAAATAATCTTATATGTAAACACTATTTAGAAG
The DNA here is from genome assembly GCF_052064465.1 of Niallia sp. HCP3S3_B10. Taxonomy (NCBI): domain Bacteria; kingdom Bacillati; phylum Bacillota; class Bacilli; order Caryophanales; family Bacillaceae; genus Niallia; species Niallia sp. HCP3S3_B10. The sequence goes on from NZ_JBQHVO010000024.1 coordinate 51,664, forward strand.
AGAAAAGGAACCCAAAAAATATTGGGTTCCTTAAAAAATGGTCTGACCATATTCATCATAATCCTTCAAACCATTTACCAAATTTACTAATACAAGATTCTTCTTTCTTTTCTTCATATCTATGAAAATCATCTTCTGTAAATTCGGCAAGTGTTTTATCAAAATTCTTTGGAATAAATATATACCAAAGATCAGACCATTTCTTATCATTATCTAATCCTCTTATATCTTCAGAAATAGTTCCTGGTGATTTACTCTCAAAGAATGTTATTTGTTCTCCATCAAAGTAAGCTAAACAAGACCTAAATTCACAAGCGCGATTATTTTCTTCTCTTAGTAATTTCAATATGCCAGTAATACCTATCGTATCTAGCATATGGTTTACATAAGCCCTTGGAAAACCATTTAATTCTTCGATAAAAAAGCCGGAATCTAAAGCGATGCAAGGCTGCTTAACGATTTCATATGCTTGCAATACTTTTTGTCTAGCGATTTCTTTAATATCATCTGTTCGTGGCTCGCTTAACTCTTCCTGTATTGGCGTTACTTTAATATTTTTCAATTCCTTTTCTGCCGATGCAATTTTCCCTTTGTTGGTTGTGACAAATATAATTTCCTTCATATGAAATGTTTCTCCTTATGCATAATAATAATACTGAATTTTATTTATATTACTTAATATAACAAAATTAGGAGGAAAAAAGATTCGATTTCAACTAAATGGCCAAATAACTTTTGGATAAGATTAAAAGGAATGACTTTTCATATACTGATAATAAAGGAGGGGATAAGAATGAATCCGATTATAGTGATTATCATTATCGATTTGACTGTTCTCATCGATTGTTTCTGGTTTGATGTGAATAAAAAAAGGTGGGGATGGATGAATAATTGGACTAGCTTGAGTAAGTGGATCTTCTTTTCAGCATTTATCATCGTTTCAGTATTAATTTACGTTGGTATAAGTGCAGTATATTTCTCAGCTTAGCGTTTAGAGTATGTTTAAAAAAGAGTGGGGATTTTGATATGTTGTAGAAAACGGTTGGTTATATAAAAAGAACGAGATCGAACGTTTAGATTATATTTTTGATATAGTTATAAAGTATCCGAATTCAGCAAGTGCCAAATTTGAACTAGGAAATAGGCATGACTACAATTAGGGAGTTCATAAAATAATATAGGGAATTAAATAATAATTTCGCTGTTCTAACTGTTGCAGAAATTCGTTTCCTTCATCTACTCTCCATATCTATGTTCTTAGTAATAACCTTACATAATGCAAATAGGGAGTCAGAAGGTATGAAGATGTATTAAGAGCAATTATGCGACAAATGAACTACGAATTTAGAAAGATATACTTTGCATTCGATAACTACATTAACAAATAAAAGACATAAAAGTGCAGTCATTTTATGTAAAATAGGTTTAAACACTTGTTAAGCCTATTTTTTATCCCGGTTGGTGGTTTTGTATTTTTGGCCTTTGCCGTCATAGGTGGTCCACTCCCCAACAGGATCGCCCATGTTAAAGTAGCCTGAACGCTTTATTGTCCCATCTATACGATACCATTCCCAATAGCCATCAGGTGTATCATCAATAATCTTTCCTTTTGACCAAATTGTTATTCCGTTAGCATGATACTTAATCGTATCCTCAACTATTAGATCCAGTTTCTTTTCTTTTACGCCATTAGGGTGTATTATGTCACAATTTTTCTCGTCCATGCATACCTCCAGATAATTGTTTATTGATATTATGGGATAGAAGCTAGGATGCTCTGCATTTAGTATTTTCACTTAAATTTTACTAAATCGCGACTCTCACCTTCTTTGTAATCAGAATACCAAATGAATGAAAGATATGGTAGACTAGAATCAAAAAAGGCAAGATTGATTTTTTGGAGGCTGATTATGGAAGTTTTTGCAGAATATTTAGAACGCATTGCTAATCCAGCGCATCGTGCTAGAACAAAAGAGGTTTTGGAGTGGGTAACAAATAATTTCCCTAGTTTAGTAACGAGAATTGCCTGGAATCAGCCGATGTTCACAGATCATGATACATACATAATTGGCTTTAGCGTTGCAAAACATCATTTGGCAGTCGCACCTGAAAGAGCTGGAATCATCCAATTTTCTGATGCAATTGTACAAGCTGGTTATGATCATACCAAGCAGTTGGTACGAATTAAGTGGGAAAGCCCGGTTGATTTCTCCTTACTTGAGAAAATGATCGAGTTTAATATTACTGATAAAGCAGATTGCATGACATTTTGGAGAAAAGAGTAAAATGTAGAAGGGGTTTATTAGATGGCAAATAGGAAACTAAATCCTAAAGTAGAGGAATTTTTAAGTAAAGATAGTCCGTGGAAGGAAGAATATGTGAAGTTAAGACAAATTGTTCTTGAGTGTGAAGAGCTTGTGGAAGAATTTAAATGGATGCATCCTTGTTACACAATAAAGAATAAAAATATTGTATTAATACATGGATTCAAAGAATATTGTGCCCTTTTATTTCATAAAGGTGCTCTGTTAAAAGATCCTCAAGGAATTCTAATCCAACAAACGGAGAATGTACAAGCAGCAAGGCAAATTCGATTTACTAGCTTACAGGATATAGTGAAATTGGAATCTGTCATAAAAGAATATATTCATGAAGCAATTGAAGTGGAAAAATCCGGTTTGGAAGTAACGATAAAAGAGCACAAAGAATACATCATTCCAGAAGAACTTGAAACGAAATTTGAAGAAATTCCAGAATTGAAAACTGCCTTTGAAGCATTGACGCCAGGACGACAAAGAGCATACATTCTTCATTTTTCTCAACCAAAGCAATCCAAAACTAGAGTTGCAAGGATTGAAAAAGCAATGGAAAGAATTCTAAATGGCAAGGGTTTAAATGACTGTATTTGTGGATTATCTCAAAAAATGCCCAATTGTGATGGCTCGCATAAGTTTGTTGGCAAGAAATGAATGACTTCAATGGGAGGATTGTACTGATTTCACACGAAAGAAGTACAACCTCCTTTTTATACTGAAAGAATAAGCGTAATAAAGAGCTATAAAATGCCTAATAAGAAATCGTGTTATGGACAAAAGATACAGATCGCTATTCAATATGTAATAGAAAATGGCGCTACCATGTTATCTGTCCCACATGATTTTTTAAAAGATTTACGCGCAAGGTGGGTGCAAGAATTCGATGGGAACCTAATTCAAATTGTTTGTAAAAGACAGATTTGAATTGCCCTGATTTACGAATGGCAAATAAAGAAGGAATATTCTGTCTAAACATAGAATAATACATAAAAATATGTTTAGAGAGGTGTATGGATGGACCAAATTAGCTGTATTTCCTACATTTTGCATCAGTCTCGTGAAGAAAACATAAGAAAAATAGCGATTGATCTGTTAATTGGGGATCTTTCGTTAAAAGAAGCAGAAGAAATTTCACCTCAAATGAAAAGAGAATTAAAGAAGGCAAAAGCATTGTATAAAAGTCATCGGGTTGATTTAAAGGCTGTTTCAGTATTTGTCCAAGACTTTATGTTTGTAACAGGATAGCTACCCATTGAAAAATAATATAGATAATAAATCTAATTTTTAAGTATTTCTCTTGCTAAGAAATGCTTTTTATTTTGCTTTTAAAAAAACAATAAAAAAAGTGTATAAAATGATAATAATTTATTGTAAAACGATAAATGATATGGTAAATTCAAATAGAAATAAATAAGTGAGGTGTTTTTGATGAAACAGGTTTCAACGCTCTTTTTAAAGATTGCTGTTATTCTTATTGGAGTACCCATTCTTGCATTATGCATTTTTTTAGTACCGGAAATCGGAAAATTTGCTGCTGAATTGTATCCAAATAATGCTTATATAAAATATCTAATAATGCTTGATTTTTATGCTGCAGCTATTCCTTTCTACTTTGCATTGTATCAAGCATTTAAACTGTTAAACTATATTGATAGGAATGACGCATTCTCGGATTTATCGGTAAATGCATTAAAGAAAATAAAAAACTGTGCCATCTCCATTAGTGCTATTTTTGTGTTGGGTTTGCCGTTATTTTACCTTATAGCAGAAGTGGATGATGCCCCTGGGATCATTTTAATGGGACTGATTCTGATTTTTGCTTCGATGGTGATTGCCGTTTTTGCTGCCGTACTTCAAAAGCTATTAAAAGAGGCAATTGATATAAAATCAGAAAATGACTTAATCGTTTGAGGTGATATAAATGGCAATTATAATCAATATTGATGTGATGTTAGCAAAAAGGAAAATGAGTGTGACTGAACTATCGGAAAAGGTTGGAATTACAATGGCGAATCTTTCTATCTTGAAAAATGGCAAGGCAAAAGCAATCCGGATATCCACACTGGATGCAATTTGTGAAGCGTTGGATTGCCAACCTGGTGATATTTTGGAATATAGAAATGATGGAGAAATCTAATGATGAAAGGTCTAAAGCAGCTTATCTATTTTGGTTGGGAACAAGCATTATCTTGTATATTTCCTGTCGTTATTTTTGTTTCTTTGGCACTCACTAAAATGATAGAACTTCCCTTGATACCAAGATACGATTGGCTGCTACTTATCTGCCTTTTGATGCAGTGGCTAATGGTACGCACCGGTCTTGAAACGATGGATGAGTTAAAGGTGATAACCGTTTTCCATTTAATCGGACTTGCGCTGGAGCTTTTTAAAGTACATATGGGTTCCTGGTCTTATCCTGAAGACGGCTTTACAAAAATATATCGCGTCCCATTATATAGCGGCTTTATGTACGCAAGTGTAGCGAGTTTTCTCTGTCAGGCATGGAGGCGATTAGAGGTAGAGCTAGTAAATTGGCCACCATTTTTAGTTGTTGTTCCTCTTAGTACAGCCATTTATTTGAACTTTTTTACCCATCATTATTGGCTGGACATTCGTTGGTATTTATCTGGATTGGTACTAATCGTGTTTTGGAAGTCCTGGGTATTATACAAGGTAAATGGTATTAGATATCGTATGCCACTAGCCCTCTCCTTTTTATTGATTGGATTTTTTATTTGGATAGCAGAAAACATTGCTACATATTTCAGTGCATGGGAATATCCAAACCAAAGAGATGCCTGGAGTCTCGTTCATCTGGGAAAGGTGAGCTCATGGCTGTTATTGGTGATTGTTAGCTTTCTTATTGTGGCAACCTTGAAGCAGGTTAAGGGTAATATGACTAATAGTAAAGTAAATACTAATTCGATATGAAAAAAATGGTAGTGGAAAAAGTAAATGTAGTTGCCAGCTCCTTGATGAAATTAGATTGCAATAAAGTCTTGGAGCTCCTTTGTTAAATTATTAATCCTCCTCATCAGCTCCATTAGAGTACATTTCCTTTTCCGCTTGGAGCCATTTCATCATATCTTGTTTATCCGGATAAGAATCCTCTAAGTATTGGTGGCTTTCTAAAAATTTATATCCTTTTTTCGTTAGTCTAGCTGGCTTTAGTGAGAAAAAGGTATCGATTCTAAGTACTCTTTCAATATATCCTTCCTTTTCTAAAAAAAAGATAAAATTTTCAAATTCCCGCTGTTTTAAACAATAGTCTTTTGGTTTTGGTAAATCGATACCCTTGTGAAGCTCTCTTAGAATACTGTAGGTAATCTTCATTATCAAATCTCTTCCTTTTCTGTAATTAATTTTTCTCGAGCAACCATATAGATAAAAACACAAATAATAATTATAATCCTAATCAGTAAATGAAAGCAGATTTCTATATCTTAAAAAATATATTCGATAATTATTATTTTCAAATTATTCTTTATTTTATCAAATAATATAGGTAATATGTTTTATAGGAGTTCTAAAAAATAATAATTTAATAGAAAAACCTAGTTATCAGGAGGGAAAAATGAAAATCCTAATTGGCCAGCTAAAAATGGAAAAGAGCTTACAACAATTATTAGTGGAATTAGAAAGTTTTCCTGAAGTGGATGTAATTCTATTTCCATAGGGCTATTTCACTGCTGATTATTTAGAGGAAGTATGTCATTTAGCGAAAAAACATCATACATATATTGTCTCAGGTTATAAAGATGAGAATAATAAGGATAGAGCATTTATCGCCAATCGTTCTGGAAGGATGATGTTAGATAGAGCTAAAACGCCAGAGAATGAAATGTTATATAGACCATCCAAGACTAGTGATGACACATTATCATCAGGCTATTTACTTTGCAGAGAAATTTTTTATGGATTAGAAGGTTTAGAGAATGAAAATGTTAAGTTTATTTTTAATCCAATAGGTGTTGGCATGTATAGTGAGCAACAATATGAAGAATGGACTGGAGAAGCAAGAAAAATAGCAATGAAGGAAAAAGCTTTCATTATAGGGACAAGCCATGCTGATGGGTCCTATCGAAATTGTGGTTTTTCCATCCCGATTGCTTACTGTTTCGATCAAAAAGGAAATGATTTATTACTTTCAAAAAATGATATTCGAACTAGAATTTTTGATACAGAGACTAATAGTATAAAGCTAGCAGAGAAATTAACATAATAGTAGATGAAAGAAGGGGAATTAGTTAAGGCTAATTCCCTTAAGACAATAAATTTCCATCCAAATTAAAATAATTATGAAAAAGTTCTTTATAAACACTTGCAAATCGTAATCATTTCGTTTTATTATTAAATAGTTCGAAGGGTTTTAAAAATAGAACAAAGAACAAATGATTTTTTTAAATCGTAATCATTTCGATTTGTTTTGGGAGTGAGAGTATTGAACAACAAGAAAATCCCTGTTACCGTTTTAAGCGGATATCTCGGGTCTGGTAAAACAACTTTGCTAAATCATCTTTTATCCAATAGGGAAAACCTAAAGGTTGCTGTTATTGTCAATGATATGAGTGAGGTAAATATTGACGCTTCATTGCTGAAACAGGAGGGTTTTTCAAGAACAGATGAAAAATTGGTGGAAATGCAAAATGGTTGCATCTGCTGTACACTTAGGGAAGATTTGATGCTAGAAGTGGAAAAGCTTGTGCAATTAGGTGATATTGATTATATCGTCATTGAATCGAGCGGGATTAGCGAACCGATTCCTGTTGCTAAAACATTTACCTATGTAGATGAGAGTGTAGGAATCGATTTATCTCGATTTTGTCAGTTAGATACGATGGTTACTGTATTAGATGCTAATCGTTTTTGGCATGATTATTCTTCTGGTGAAAGTCTTTTAGACCGCAAGCAAGCAGTGGATGCAATGGATGAAAGAGAAATAGCAGATTTGTTAATTGATCAAATAGAGTTTGCGAATGTCATTGTGTTAAATAAAACGGATTTAGTTTCGGAAAGCAAGCTACAGGAACTGAAAGCAGTTATCCAAAAATTTAACCCAGTAGCCAAAATCATAGAAAGCGAATATTCCCGTATTTCCTTAAATCAAGTGTTACATACTCGGTTATTCGATTTTGAAGCTGCTAGTCAAAGTGCAGGCTGGATAAAAGAATTAAATGAAGAGCATATTCCGGAGACAGAGGAATATGGAATTTCTTCCTTTGTGTATCGTAGCAATAAACCTTTTCACCCTGTTAGATTGATGCAGTGGTTGGAAAACTGGCCAGTTGAAGTGGTTCGGTCGAAAGGATTTATTTGGTTGGCTACGAGAAATGAAATTGCTGGACTACTTTCTCAAGCAGGTCCATCCTTAACGATACAAGGAGCAGGCAATTGGGTAGCGACTTATTCGGAAAGCGAGCAGAAAGAAGTTTTAGAAGAAGATCCAGATTTACAAAAACGGTGGGATCCTCTTTATGGAGATCGCATGACAGAGTTAGTGTTTATTGGGATTGACATGAATCAACAGCAAATGGAAGAAGAGCTAGATGCGTGTTTATTGACTGATATGGAAATGAAAAAGGATTGGACTAAATTCATTGATCCGCTACCTGCCTTTTTTGCAGAATGAGTAAAATTTATTAGGAGGAAGAAAAAATGAGAGTGAAAATTACTTTAGCATGTACAGAAACAGGAGATAGAAATTATATTACCACAAAAAACAAACGAAATAATCCAGACCGTATCGAGTTGATGAAGTATTGCCCACGTTTAAAAAAGCGTACTTTACACCGAGAAACAAAATAATTTTTTATAGTCGATAAATCGTAATGATTTCGTATTGGAGGAAACAATAATGGCAAAAAAATCAAAAATTGTAAAAGAAAAAAACGGCAAGCAATGGTTGAAAAATATGCAGCACTTCGAATGGAATTAAAAGAAAAAGGAGATATTGAAGCACTTAGAAAACTACCAAGAGATTCTTCAGCGACCCGCTTAAAAAACAGATGTGAAGTGACTGGTAGACCTAGAGGGTATTTGAGAAAATTCAAAATGTCCCGTATTACATTTAGAGAATATGCCCATAAAGGACAGATTCCAGGAGTGAAAAAATCCAGCTGGTAATGAATAAAAAGAAAAGTCGTCAGCTTATTGGTTTGACGACTTTTATCTACACATCAAAAATGGAGGAACAGGAAATGAATTCCGTTAATCCTGAAGTAGTTCAATTTTTTTATCGAAGCGCGATTGCCAATTTGCCAGAAAAAAAAAGGGAATTTATCAATACATAGAGAGTAAAGAAGTAGAGTTAGAGGAAATGGCCATAAATGAGAAACAATTTATGGAGCTAATGGTCGGAAAATCGCCATTTAAGGAGGCTTCTGAATACTTTTCCCTCAGTATGCCTGCCATTAAAGAAATTATGGATGAAGCACAAGCGGAAATCGATTTAATGATAATGGCAAGAATTAATCAAATGAGATGGATAGATTATACTAAGTCAGATAGAAGTTTTCAAAAGAATAAAAAGAGGGTATTTGTTTTTGTTTCTTAAAAAACCACTTTTTACATTAATCTATTGCTATTCCCCATTTAACGAGAGAACGAAAACAAGTTAATAATCGCCGTTTTCCGAAAATAATATAAGACAATCAGTGTTACTCCAAGTATGAGTAGCACTTTTTTTATTATAAAAATAAAGCGATGAATTATATAATTTTTAAAAGTATCATATGTACGAACAAGGGTCACATATATATTAATATATTATAACAATTCATTATCATTTTCATATTGACATGGTACGCGTTTGATTGAGTCAAGTTTTTGTGGGAGTTTTTTTTAGCTCCCTTTTTATAAAGTAAAACTTCTAATTTTGTATCCGTTTTCTAAATGTTTTCT
>NZ_JBQHVO010000025.1:0-59230 GCF_052064465.1 Niallia sp. HCP3S3_B10
TGTGAAAAACACAAGTGCAAATGCGAGGATTGCGGGAAAGACAAGTGCAAATGCGTTGATTGTGAAAAACACAAGTGCAAATGGGATGGTTGTGAAGAATTTAATGGTGATTCCAATATTTTCGAAATGATGCTAGGTGAATCTGATGATATTCCCAAAGACAATTGTAATGATGATCATAAACTCTGCCCAGAAGAAATCAAAGGATTTGATTTCTGCAGAAAGGAAGAAGAACTAAGATGCTTTAAACATTGCGGCCCTATCTCACAACCCTGCGATTGTAATTATTACAACCATTTTACCAGCCGTTCGAACCTTGATTTTAGCGGGTTGATTGTGATAAAGAACACAGGCAATTCGGCTAGCGGCTGTTCCATGGAAGTCCGCGTCACTGATATTGCAGGTTCAGCAATAGTCGCTACAGTCAGTCCTGGAGCATCCGTCCCAATCTTTGTCGAATGTTTAAGATCACTTGATATTGCATGTTTTAAAAATGAATCAGTAACAGAAACGTGCAGCGGTGAAGTCATCTTTGACCTTGAATACTGTACCACAAGATATGTTTCACATCGCTATAAATGATGGGTTCCTATAGACTGAAAGCTTTCTTAATATATTTTGTTGGAAAACATGTAAAGAAAATCATCCCATTCACATTACTATAACGTACACCATAATGAAATTGAGTAGGAGGGGGTGACTAACCCCCGACCTCCCACACTCCTGTACGTCTCGTTCGAACTGTTCTATGAAATATCACCCTTATATCTATTTTGGGCTGATTTTGGATTTGTTATGGTTTCCATGTAACTGTATTCATAGTGCTTACTAAATCCTCCAACGTATCGCCCTCCCCTCTGAAAGTGATTTCTATTTCATCATTCTTTAACTGGATTAGCGTTTTATTTAACGTATCTAACAATTTGTCCGACGGGACATCTGAAAAGTCTCTATTTTCAAGTTCCTTTTTCATGCGCTCAACTTGCCGTCCTAATAATTCGATACGGGCTTTTTTTGTCATATAAAATTGCTCCTGTAACGATTCAATTTCAACTGCCTTCATATTTTCTATTTCCATGAGATGTTCCTTTGACCACGCAATAAGCGTTGACTTCGATACGTTAAGTTCCTTGGCAATTTTACTAAAGCTGATCCCTTTCGCTCTTAATTAAATAAACTTTTGCCTTGTTTTGTTGTCCTTCATTCTCAATCCCTCCACGAAATAATTATTTTATCCGAAGTTTTTTTCGGTAATCTTCTGTAAATAAGTCAATGAATTTTGTATTATCGTATAGACGGCTAAAGACTCTTTCTCCTACGACCATAGGTAAGTCTTGATCCGTCAAATTACTCGTGTAGATTGTCGGTTTACCACTCCGACTTTCTACTATTTCAAAAATTATACTCTTTCTCCAATCATCATTTCCTCCCGATGCTTCCGCACCCAAGTCATCCAAAATCAATAAATCTAGCTTTTTTAAATCCTTAAAGATATTTTCTTCTGTTATGATAGATGCTTTGTTATACGTAGATTTAATTTTTGAAAGTAATTGTCCTGTGGTTAAAAACCCAACTATAAAACCTTTTTCTTTTAGCGTTCTGGCAATAGCTACACACAAATGTGTTTTTCCTGTTCCCGGATTGCCTTGAATTAAAAGGTTGTAGCGATCTTGTTCGGAAGCTAAAAATGTTTTCACATAGGAAATTGCCCTTTGTTTTGCAACAGTAGTAACGGGATTAGTTTCATGGTAATCCTTAAAACCTGAACCCTTTAATTTTTCGGGGAGAAGAAAATAGTCGTTCATAAGCCTTTCAGATATGAGCTGACTTTGCTCCTTTAAACCTTTTTCCATAGAAAGATTAAGCATATCCCTATCCCTACATCTACAACATTTGAATGTTTCACCTAACTGCTTCCAACTGTCATTATTATTTAGGCGGTAAACCAAAGCGGATGCACTTTCTTGTCCACACTGCGGGCATACAAGTTTTTTAAGAAAATCCGCTTCTAGCTCATGCCCTTCTAATTCTGGCATGAGTCTAAAAACAGCCTTTTTGTAAATGTTATTCTCATCCTCAGGTAGAAAGCTACTCGCAACTCTCATAGTTTAACCTCCTAAAATGGGAGTTCATCTTCCCATTCTTTCATTTTCTCAAATTCATCTTTTGTAATTGGTTTTGGTTCTTCCCAATGACTAGGGCGATCTAATGAAAAATGCTGTTGGCTCTTTTTCCTTATTACATTTCTGCTTGTTTGAATTTTCAGAACCAATTGATCATACTGTTTTCTTAATTTTGATGGAGAAAGTATATTTGTCTTCCAAAAGGAATCTTGCTGACACCAATCAATCACGGTGGATATTTCTTCTGGTAAACGATTGTCCCTTTCTATCATTAAACGAAAGTCATCCGACCATTTTTGAAGATTTGGTTCTTTAAATCCCGGATTATTTTCCCTAATGTTATTTAAAAGTCTTAATGCTAATTGATACGGTATGCTTTTTTCGTCGTAAGTTTTTGACTTGCGACAATAAGAATCTTTTACTTCTTTATCATTCTTTAATTTTTTATCATTCTTGTTAGTTGTTAGTCGATTGTTAATTGATTGTTGGCCGCCTGTTAAGTTGCTTGTTAATCCATCTCCATTATTCTGATAATCCTCCCAATTATTAATGGTTATAAGCCTATTTTTGTTTGTTGATTCATTTGTTAGAAAACCGAATTTTTCAAACCGCTTTATTGCAGTTCTTACGTTTTGAATTGAAATCCCCTTACCGCATTTTTCAACAATGGATTCCAAGCTTGTAATTACCTGGCCAGCGGTAACGTTATAAGGTTCCCCTTGCCATTCCCATTGTTTTTCTTGATGATTAACCATCAAAAGAAGTGTTATTAGAATGGTTTTTTGTTCCGGTGTGGATTCTATCCAAATAGGCTTATGCAATAAATCCCGATAAAGCTTAACCCATCCTAACATCACACTTCACCCGCTTCAGCCAGAATTATTTCGCAACCATTTCTGTACATCCCAGCGATTTAAACGAATGATTTGCCCTCTTTGAAAAAAAGGAATTTCTTTGCTTGAAATCATGTTTCGAATTGTGGGTACACTGACCTTTAAATAATCGGCAGCTTCTTTTATGGTTAATATTTGATCATGCCCGTTTTCTTCTTGTAATTCCATTAGAAGCTCCTGTAATGCATTTTTTAAATCTGTCCGATTTATGATTAGCGTTTCTTCTGGGAATTCTAGCTTTATATTCATTTATTTATCCCCCTTTTTCAACTTGAGTACAAAGATCCTCTACTTCTTTATTTAGGTTTTCAGCAATCTGTTTGATTGTAGAAAACCGTACCTTTTTTTTAGTCCCCTTTTCGATTTCACCAATGGTTTTTCTATTTACACCAGATACATCAGCCAATTTAGTGATTGTCCACCCCATTTCCGCTCGAGCAAGTTTAATTTTTTTACTGTCAATTTTCAGGTGATGCTCTTGTTTTATTAGTTTTGTACATTTCATCTTTTAAACATCTCCTAATTACTCATATTGGGTACAAATAAACAATATCATCCCGTTTTGAGAAATTCAAGTTGATATTTGTATTCATTATGTGTAATATTGATTTGTAATTACTCATTGGAGGTTGATAAATTATGTTTGGAGAACGAATTAGAACGTTACGAAGGGAAAAGAATATGACTTTAAGAGACTTAGCCGACAAGTTGAATATTCCCTTTACTACATTAGGAAATTACGAGCGGGAAGACCGGGAACCGAATGTTTCAACCTTTTTAGCATTGGCTGATTTCTTCGATGTAAGCGTCGATTATTTAACCGGAAAACAAGACATAAGAACATCAGATCAATATGGTTTCCAAAGGGATTTTAGCCTGCTTGAAGATCTACTGAAACAAGCTACTCCTGATATTAGGAAAAAAGCAGAAGACATCATTAACCAGTTGACTATAATCATTGGGGATGAACTAGAAGCAACAGATGTAAGAGAAACATCTAAAACATTTGAGCATCTATTCCAAGTTGTGGATTTTATTTTTAGTATGAAAATGGGATTTAAGTATAATTACGGGCAAGACCCTTCAACACCTTATGAATGTATAAAACTATATCTAGAGCACAAACCCACATTAGATATGAACTTAAATAACTTATGTGAAATTTACGCTAATAAGAAAAACGGTTAAATGAGGTGAAAAAATGGCATCATTTCAAAAATACACAACCAAACAAGGTCAAATGTGGTTATTTAAGACGGACACTGGAATTAATCCCGAAACAGGAAAAAGACAAACTACAACCCGAAGGGGCTTTAAAACCAAAAAAGAAGCACAAATAGCTGCTGCCAAGCTTGAACAAGAAATAGCGAGCGGAAGATCAATAAAGAATGACAACCTGACTTTTCAGAATGTATACGATCAATGGTTTTCCAATCATTCGAAAACGATTAAATTAAGCACAAAGAAAGCCATTGAATCCAAATTCAATAGGCATATATTGCCCCGCTTCAGCAAATTGAAAATAAAAGAAATAACAAGACCATATTGCCAAAAAATGATCAATGAAATCGCTCAATTAATTAAATCGGTAAATGACATAAAAATACAGGCTAACCAAGTATTCAAATATGCTTTAAAAATGGAGATTATTGAAAGGAATCCATTAGAGCATGTCACCATACCAAGACAGCAAAATGAAATTATTAATGAGGATAATGAAACGGATGAGCGGAATTATTGGAAAAAGGATGAGATACGTAATTTCCTTTCAATAACGAAACATGAATTAGATTTTCGAGATCATGTACTTTTTCATCTGTTAATCTATACCGGTGCACGCAAGGGAGAAATTTTAGCCCTTACATGGGATGATATTGATTTCGAAGCTGGCTCCATACGGTTAAACAAAACGTTATTTCATCATGATGGTAAATTCATCTTCCAAACGTCCAAAACAAGGGAATCTAAGCGTTTAATTAGCTTGGATCCTCTAACCCTCTCTCTGCTTAATAAATGGCGTATAAAGCAAAATGAAGCTTATTTAGCCGGGAAAGGTTATTTGAATAATAACAAGGTGGTTTTTGACAGGGATGATGGCTCTCCGATGCGGTTAGCCTATCCAAACGAAAAGCTGGCCGCTTTAATCAAAAAACATAACCTACACAAAATTACAATACATGGTTTACGTCATACTCATGCTTCCCTTTTATTCGAAGCAGGAGCCAGTATAAAAGAGGTTCAGGAGCGGTTAGGCCACTCTGATATACAAATGACGATGAACATCTATACACACGTAACAGATACGCTAAAAGAGCAAACTGCACAAAAGTTTCAAAGATATATTGAGTTATGAGATGTGGTCAGATGTGGTCAAAAATATTTTCGTGGTCAAAGTGTGGTCAAAAGCACTTTTCAGACATAAAAAAGACCCCCAACCAAATCGGTTGAGAGCCTTTGAAACATTGATAATTAACGTTTTGAGAACTGAGGTGCACGACGAGCGCCTTTAAGACCGTATTTTTTACGTTCTTTCATACGAGCGTCACGAGTTAATAATCCTGCACGCTTTAATGTTGGACGGTACTCAGGATCTACTTGAAGTAAAGCACGAGCGATACCATGACGGATAGCGCCAGCTTGACCAGTATAACCTCCACCGTTAACATTTACTAAAATATTGTAGCTTCCAGTAGTTTCAGTAGCTACTAGTGGTTGTTTAACAACTTCGCGTAAAGCTGCAAACGGGATATAACTTTCGATTTCACGACCATTGATGATGATTTGTCCGTCACCTGGAACTAAACGTACACGAGCAACAGAGCTTTTACGACGACCAGTACCGATATATTGAACCTGTGCCATTTGTTTTACCTCCCTTTATTAATTATCCACGAAGTTCGTAAACTTCTGGTTGTTGAGCTTGGTGCGGATGTTCGCTACCAGCATATACGTGTAATTTTCTATACATTTGACGACCAAGAGAATTCTTTGGAAGCATACCTTTGATTGCAAGTTCTAACATTTGCTCTGGATAGTTAGTACGCATTTCTAAAGCAGTTCTTTGCTTTAATCCACCTGGGTGCATAGAGTGACGGTAGTAAATTTTGTCAGTTAATTTTTTACCAGTCAATTCAATTTTTGAAGCATTTAAAAGAATTACATGATCACCAGTATCCACATGAGGTGTGAAAGTTGGTTTATGTTTACCACGTAGAATTGATGCTACTTCACTAGCAAGACGACCTAAAGTTTTGCCTTCAGCATCAATCACGTACCATTTACGATCAACAGTGTTTGAATTAGCCATAAACGTTGTACGCATGAGTTTCCCTCCTGAAATGTTTAATTATAATTTGTTTTAAATTACGAATGTTCTGTTCTTACGTCTATATGTTCACACAATTAAGTTCCGGGGCTTAATGTGGGATTAAAATACATACCATATTATGATATATCCTAGACTAGTATATGTCAAGGGAATGTTACACCAGGTTTAGTTGTTATGAGAAAAAAATTAGTTTTCTTTTTGTTTTCACTCACTAAATAATGATTTTTACTTATAAATAAGCTATTTCGGCATTTCAACATCATAGAAATTATAATTGTGGCGTGACATATACGGCATTCATTCATACATTACTTTCCAAAGATACAATCCATTCGCAGAAGCAGTTTTCCCAGCTGCTTTTCTATCTTTTTTCTCAATAATCATAGGGATATCCTGCGGAGATTTTTTGCCTCTTCCAACATCTAGCAATGTTCCAACCATGATGCGCACCATATTATAAAGGAACCCATTCCCTTGGAAGGAAAATATTAGCATATCTTCCTCCTCTGTTAACTTTATTCCCGTTACAGTTCTTACTTTTCTTTCTTTGTCTGTCTTAGCAGAGCAGAAACTAGTAAAATCATATTCTCCAATAAAATAGGTAAGTGCCTCTCTCATTGCCTCCACATTTAGAGTATATGGATAATAATAGGCATAATGGCGTTTAAATGGATCTCTCCGCTCCCCTAATTGAATAAAGTAACGATATTCTTTTGCAGTTACATTGTATCTTGCATGAAAGGCTTCAGACACTCTCACAGCATCAGCTATTACTATATCATGGGGCAACAAGGTATTTAGTGCAACCGGCCATTTTTCAGCTGGAATATCAAGAGCGCTATCAAAATGAATAACTTGTCCCTTCGCATGAACACCAGCATCGGTTCTACCTGATGCCTGAATCTTTATCTCTATCCCTTTATGAAGCTTTCTTAAAGCCTTTTCGATTTCACCTTGCACCGTTCGATCCTTTGGTTGAATCTGAAAACCACTATAATTTGAACCGTCATAGCTTATTGTACATTTGTATCTTTGCATCATATTCTCCACTATGTTCTTAATAAAAACAGCAAGGCTGTTACTAGTATCAAAATAATAATCATGATTGTATCGATTGGATTCCATACTAATTGACGATACTTTGTTCTTCCTTCTCCGCCTTGATAACCGCGTGCTTCCATCGCAATAGCAAGCTCCTCCGCCCGTTTAAAGGAGTTAACAAATAAAGGAATCAATAAAGGAATAATTGCTTGAATCCGACTTTTAATGGAACCACTAGAAAATTCTACTCCTCTTGCCATCTGAGCCTTCATAATTTTCTCTGTTTCATCCATTAAAGTGGGGATGAACCGCAAAGAAATAGACATCATAAGCGCCAATTCATGGACAGGAAATTTCACTTTCTTTAACGGCCCTAACAGTGTTTCAATTGCATCTGTTAATTCAATTGGGGTAGTTGTTAACGTAAGCAAGGATGTCATGATAATAAGCAGGAAGAATCGAATCGAAATCAGAACTCCCATTCTCACGCCTTCTTCATAAATGGTAATCCATCCCCATTCAAACAATAGCTCTCCATTCTTCGTGAAAAATAAATGCAAGATAAACGTAAAGATAATTAGCCAAAAAATGGGTCTTAATCCTAAATAAATATACTTTATCGGTACATTAGATATAGCTACTAACGTACCTACATATATAATTAATAAAGAATAGCTCCAAATATTGTTAGCTAAAAACACAATGCAAATAAATAGAAAAACAAGCAGTAATTTTGAACGGGGGTCCATTCTATGCAATAGCGAATCAACGGGAATAAAACGGCCAATAATCATTTTTCCCATTAACTACTCCCTACTTTCTTTTTTAAATACACTGCCAGCTCTTCTGTGAAGTCTTCCATCTTTAAATGTACTTGTCCCATTTTTATTCCAAATTTTTCTTCTATTTTTTTTTGAAATCGAACCACCTCAGGCTCATTCAACCCAATAGTGGCCAAATCTTCTGCATCCCTAAATATCTCAAGCGGAGTTCCCTGGCGATGAACTTTCCCTTTATTCATAATAACAATTTGATCAGCATAATGTGCTGCATCTTCCATACTATGCGTAACTAAAATGGTCGTTAAATTTCGCTCCTTATGAAGCTTGTAAAACATATCCATTATTTCTCGTCTGCCTCTTGGATCTAAACCAGCTGTCGGCTCATCTAAAACAAGTACATCCGGCTCCATTGCTAAAACACCCGCAATGGCAATTCTTCTCATCTGACCACCAGATAAATCAAAAGGAGACTTTAGGAGGAACTCTTTTGATAATCCCACTTCTCCTAATGCCTTTTCTGCTCTTTTCTTTGCCTCCGACTCTGAAATCCCAAAATTAAGAGGACCAAAACAAATATCCTTTTCAACCGTTTCTTCAAACAGCTGCTGTTCTGGAAACTGAAAAACAATACCTACTTTTTGCCGTATACTCCGCAGGTTCTTGTGCTTTTGTCCACCTTCAATTTTACGGTCACCTATTACGACCGTTCCTTTAGTTGGTGTTATAAGAGCATTAAGATGCTGTAAAATAGTCGATTTGCCAGATCCAGTGTGGCCAATAATTGCTACATAGCTTCCTGATGGAATGTCAAAGTTTACATCCTCTATCGCTAAACGTTCAAACGGCGAATTTTCCTGGTAACGATACTCTACTTTTTGAAGTGAGATGTCCATATGCCTGTCACCAACTCTTCTTCTGTTAAATATACTTCTTCTAATGAAATCCCCTTGTTCATTAAACTTTCTCTTAATTTAATTGTAAAAGGGATGTCTAAACCAATATCTACAAGTTCCTTCTGAAGCTTAAAAATTTCTTTAGGACTTCCTTCTTTATACACTTTCCCCTTATTCATTACGATGATACGGTCTGCTTTAGCAGCCTCATCTAAATCATGGGTAATGGAGATAATCGTCATATTTTCCTTTTGTAAATCTCTCATGATTTCAAAAACTTCTTCTCTTCCTTGCGGATCAAGCATAGAGGTAGCCTCATCTAATATAATAATTTCAGGTTTCAATGCAATAATTCCTGCAATAGCGACTCTCTGCTTTTGTCCACCAGATAGATGATGTGGCTCTTGATCAAGAAAAGATAACATCTTAACTTTTTCTAAAGAACTTTCTACTCTTGTTACCATCTCATTCCTTGGAACTGCGTTATTTTCTAAACCAAAAGCCACATCATCCTTAACCGTTGTACCAACAAACTGGTTATCGGGATTCTGGAATACCATTCCAACCTTTTTTCTAATATCCCACACAGAATCTTCCGTTATCGGAATACTATCTATTATAATTGAACCTTCATTAGAGAATTGTAATCCATTTAATAACTTAGCTAGCGTAGACTTACCGGAACCATTATGCCCAACTATAGCAACCCATTCCCCCCTATTAACATGAAAAGAAACATGATCAAGGGCGTTCTCTAATTGCTCCTCATATTTAAAGGATACATCTTCTACCTTTACTAAAATCTTTTGGTCCATTACAACCCCACCATTTACTTACTAGATATTATCGATAATATAATATATAAAACCTTTATAATCAAAGTACAAATTGTTACATAAAATGAAACTTACATCAGTGGGCAGTTCCTACAGCCTCACTGATGATTAGTTGAAGCAATCGTACCTAAACGGACAGTAGATTTCCCACCTATCTTTCACGAAATTTCATAAGCAAGAGGTGATACTCTCACTAACCATAAACCATAGATAATAAAAAAATAAACTCGCCAATTGGGCGAGCTTTGAATTGGTTTAACATAAGATTATTTGTATAATCTTTGATATCCTATTTCTATGCTTGTTAAAATATATCTTATGGTATTCCACTTCTTAGCACCCTGCAGTCCTAATTAAAAATGAAAAAAGCCCGCACCTCATTCGAACGATGAATCGAAAGAAGAGGCGCACGAGCTAGACGAGTCATTAATAAAAATAAATGCTCATCGTAACACTCTATTTTGGCTTGATCAAAAAGCGAGAATTAAAGAAAAAGGGCACTTGAACAAGTTTCATAACATTATAAACTGTCCCGCACCCTAAGTTTCTTTTAAATCCTATTACACTAACTCGATAATTACCATTGGTGCTCCGTCTCCACGACGAGGTCCCATTTTCATGATACGAGTGTAACCACCTTGACGATCAGTATAACGAGCAGCAACATCACTGAACAATTTTTGTACAGCATCTTGTTTTGTTTCAGCGTTAGCTACCTCGTGACGTACATAAGCAGCTGCTTGGCGACGTGCATGTAGATCTCCACGTTTACCAAGTGTAATCATTTTTTCTACAACAGAACGAAGTTCTTTTGCACGAGCTTCAGTTGTTTCAATGCGCTCATTGATGATTAAGTCTGTAGTTAAGTCACGTAACATTGCTTTACGTTGTGCGCTTGTGCGTCCTAACTTTCTGTAACCCATGTGAGATTCCCTCCTTTTGTTAAAGTACAAGCTTTATAGACATAGTCAAGAGACTAATCAGTCATCTTTTCTTAAGCCTAATCCAAGCTCTTCTAATTTATGTTTTACTTCTTCTAGAGATTTTCTACCTAAGTTTCGAACTTTCATCATATCTTCTTCCGTCTTATTTGCTAATTCTTGTACGGTATTAATACCAGCACGCTTTAAGCAGTTATAAGAACGAACAGAAAGATCTAATTCTTCGATTGTCATCTCAAGAACTTTTTCTTTTTGATCTTCTTCTTTTTCTACCATAATCTCAGCATTTTGTGCTTCATCAGTTAAACCAACAAAGATATTTAAATGCTCAGTTAAAATCTTTGCACCAAGTGCAACAGCATCTTGAGGACCAGTACTACCGTCAGTCCACACGTCAAAAGTTAATTTATCATAATTAGTCAATTGACCAACACGAGTATTCTCTACTTGATAAGAAACACGAGATACCGGTGTGAAAATAGAATCAATAGGAATTACACCAATAGGTTGGTCTTCGCGTTTATTTTGCTCTGCTGGTGTGTAACCACGACCACGCTTTGCAGTTAAACGCATACGGAAATTACCGTTGCTACCTAGAGTTGCGATATGAAGATCTGGATTTAAGATCTCTACATCACTATCATGTGTAATATCTGCTGCTGTAACTACTCCTGCACCTTGCATATCAATCTCTAAAGTTTTTTCATCATCAGAGTATATTTTCAATGCTAGTTTTTTGATATTTAATATGATAGCTGTAACATCTTCTACGACGCCTTCAATTGTTGAGAACTCATGAAGTACCCCATCAATTTGAATGGATGTGACAGCGGCACCTGGCAGTGAGGATAGTAGAATACGACGTAAGGAGTTACCCAAAGTAGTACCATATCCACGCTCAAGTGGCTCGACGACGAATTTACCATACTTGGCATCATCGTTGATCTCAACCGTTTCGATTTTTGGTTTTTCTATTTCGATCATCAAGATATACCCTCCTTCAAAACGTCGAAACCCCGGTAAGCTTTACCGAAATTCCCCATGTTTACGTTCCCGCTTGTGCACAACAACTGGGTTAGTTAATAAATCTGTACGGGTTCTAAAAGTTTTAGTCATATCCCATTATAGACAAGGATACAAAATTTATACAGAAAAATTAAACTCGGCGACGTTTAGGTGGTCGGCAACCGTTATGAGGAACTGGAGTTACGTCTCTAATTGCTGTAACTTCTAGTCCTGCAGCTTGAAGAGCACGAATTGCAGCCTCACGACCTGCACCTGGTCCTTTAACTGTTACTTCTAAAGTTTTCATACCGTGTTCCATTGATGCTTTAGCAGCAGTTTCAGCAGCCATTTGTGCAGCAAATGGAGTAGATTTACGAGAACCTCTGAATCCAAGTGCACCTGCGCTTGACCATGAAAGAGCATTTCCATGAACGTCTGTAATAGTTACGATAGTATTATTGAAAGTAGAACGAATATGAGCTACACCAGCTTCAATATTCTTTTTAACACGACGTTTACGTGTATTAGTTTTACGTGCCATTATATTGTACCTCCTTTACCGATTATTTTTTCTTATTAGCTACAGTCTTACGAGGACCTTTGCGTGTACGAGCGTTGTTTTTCGTGTTTTGTCCGCGAACTGGTAAGCCACGACGGTGACGAAGACCACGGTAACAACCAATTTCCATTAGACGCTTAATGTTTAGAGAAATCTCACGACGTAGATCCCCTTCTACTTTTAAACGGTCGATAATATCACGAATTTTGTTTAATTCATCTTCTGTTAAATCACGAACGCGTGTATCTTCAGAAACACCTGCTTCTGCTAATACTTGTTGTGCAGTATTTTTTCCAATACCGTAAATGTATGTTAAAGATATTACTACACGTTTTTCACGTGGAATATCCACACCAGCAATACGTGCCATCTATATGCGCACCTCCTTGTTATTAACCTTGTTTTTGTTTGTGTTTAGGGTTTTCACAGATAACCATAACTTTACCACGTCTGCGGATAACTTTACATTTTTCGCAGATTGGTTTAACAGATGGTCTAACTTTCATTATCCTAACCTCCTTGATAGTACGGAGTGCAATCAGATTATTTAAAGCGGTAAGTAATTCTTCCGCGAGTTAAGTCATATGGAGATAACTCAACCGTTACTTTATCACCAGGTAAAATACGGATGAAATGCATGCGGATTTTACCAGAAACGTGAGCCAATACAGTATGACCATTTTCTAATTCTACCTTAAACATGGCGTTCGGCAAAGTTTCAGTGATTGTGCCTTCAATTTCGATTACATCGTCTTTAGCCATCGAATATCTCTCCTTTCCATAAAAAATACGAGATCCATCTTAACTAATATAGCAAAGTGTAGCTCTTCTTGTCACACGATCGTGCACATTAAACTACTCTGAACTGCTCCTATAATATAATAAAACTGCATTAAACTGCAACTAAATGATTATATCATAAGAATAGGTACTTCGTCCGCTATTAATTATAAAAAAATATATTTATAGGGAAGAAATAATAATAAGTTTAATGCTACCAACTAAACTTAGCTTTGGTAGATCATTCATTAATAGAAAAGAAATGATCTTTCCTTTGATTTACGAACATTCTATCAACAGCTTGTGTCTTATCGTATAGAAGTAAGCATGCAACGTATAGACAATTCCAAGAAAAATAAATCACCTTCAAAAGTCTAGCCTTAAATCTTCCACTACATACTTGTTTTCACTTGAAAAGCCACATAGATTTCGTATTTAAAGGATTTCGTAGAGCGTTCGACAACTTGCACACCTGGTCTAATACCAATCGTCATAATAGAAAGAATAATAGTTACATTACCTTCTTCACTACTAGATAAAAAAGCAATTTAAGCGGAGTTACCATGAAATCCAAAATACTCTGCACCAATTATCTAAATTGATTAATCTTTTAACGAAGATAAACATGTCAAAATAACACGGTTATGCTTTTTTTGTTACAGATATAACCATGAAAATTATTATACCTTTTGAAAAAAGGAAATGCATCATGTTTAGGAATAAACTCCTCAGCCATTTCATCCCAATTCTTCTATTTATTATCTCTGATTCATTTCCATGCTAGATAACAGATTAGTCAAAGCAAAAGTCACTTTTATTTTAAAGTACTTAGTAGTGCATCAAGATCTACGAAAACTTTATTAATATCTTGTTGACCATTAATGTTACGAAGATAGCCTTTTGACTCATAGAAATCAAGTAATGGTTTAGATTGCTTAATATTAACTTCTAAGCGATTTTTAACAGTTGCTTCATTATCATCAGCACGTTGGTATAATTCGCCGCCACAACGATCACAAGTATCTGGCTTAGATGGCGGATTAAATACTAAATGATAGGTTGCACCACAGCTTTTACAAATGCGGCGTCCTGTTAAACGCTCCATTAAGATCTCTTTATCCACTTGAACATTGATACAAAAGTCTAATTTCTTATTTAAATCAGACAAAATATTTTCTAAAGCTTCTGCTTGAGGAACAGTACGAGGAAAACCATCTAAAAGAAAGCCTTTTTCACAGTCATCCTTGCTAAGTCTTTCGCGAACAATACCGATTGTAACTTCATCAGGTACAAGTTCACCTTTATCCATAAAAGATTTTGCCTTAAGTCCAAGTTCTGTTTCGTCTTTCATAGCCGCACGGAACATGTCGCCAGTTGAGATATGAGGGATGTCATATTTCTCGACAATCTTCTCAGCTTGAGTACCTTTACCTGCGCCAGGGAGCCCCATTAAGACTAAATTCATGCGTATTCCCCCTCAAGTTCTCTTACATAAAATTCAAGGGACAAACGTCCCCTAAATTATACTATTTAATAAAACCTTTATAGTGTCGTTTAACTAGTTGAGATTCTAATTGCTTCATTGTCTCCAATGCAACCCCAACCACAATTATAATACTTGTTCCACCGATCTGTGCAGATTGTGGAAGTCCTGCAATATTAATAAAAAATACAGGTAGTATAGCAATAATGGCTAAGAATAGAGCTCCAACTAATGTTAAACGAGATAGAACACGTGACAAATATTCTTGCGTACTTTTACCAGGACGAATACCTGGGATATATCCACCTTGTTTCTTCAGGTTTTCAGAAACTTGTTCTGGGTTCACCTGAATGAAAGCATAGAAATAAGTAAACGCAATAATTAACACTGTATATATAATCATTCCTATTGGATGAGTATAATCAAATACTCTTTGTATCCAGGAAGTAACGTCATTTTGCGGTAAGAACGATGCAATTGTTCTTGGAGTTACCAAGAAGGAAACTGCAAAGATAACTGGAATAACACCAGCAGAGTTTACTTTCAACGGTAAATGTGTTGATTGTCCGCCTGCGCTGCTATTACCATTTACCATTCTTTTTGCATATTGAATCGGTATCTTTCTAAGAGCTTGCTGGATAAAAATTACCCCAACTACAATTGCAACGACAGCTATAATAATTAAAGCTAGCTTTACAATATTGAGAAATAATTGATCACCTGGATTGTCAAACTGCTGTGCATAGATTTGATTAGCCATTGAAGGAATTCCTGCAGCAATACCAGCAAAAATGATAATAGAAATACCATTTCCAACACCTTTAGAAGTAATTAGTTCACCTAACCACATTAAAAAGGCAGTTCCTGCTGTTAATACAATAGAAATAACTAGATAGGATGCAAATCCAGGTTTTGTAATCAGTGCACCACCTGCAAGATTATTAAAACCATATGACATACCAAAGCCTTGGATAAGAGCTAGAACGATTGTAAAGTAACGCGTAAATTGTGTCAGCTTTCTACGCCCAGCCTCACCCTGCTTTGACCATTCCGTAAATTTTGGAACAACATCCATTTGTAATAAGCTTACAATAATGGATGCTGTAATATATGGCATGATCCCCATTGCAAGAATAGAAAAGTTTTTAAGTGCCCCACCACCGAAAGTATTTAAAATTCCGAAGGCACTGAAAGCATCTTGTGCTTTTAAGAAGTCTGCATTTACATAAGGTACAGGAATAAAAGTACCTAAACGAAATATAATCAACATTAATAGGGTGAATATGATTTTTCGTCTTATTTCACCCACGCGCATAAAATTGGAGATTGTCTTAAACATCAGATCACCTCTGTTTGACCGCCGGCAGCTTCAATAGCTTCCTTAGCAGCAGAGGAGAATTTGTGAGCTTTAACAGTAAGCTTTTTCTCTACGTTGCCTTTTGCAAGAATTTTAATTCCTGCTCTCTCGTTACTAACAACTCCTGTTTCGATAAGAAGTTCTGGAGTTACTTCAGTTCCATCTTCAAAACGATTTAGAGTATCTAAATTAACAATAGCGTATTCTTTACGGTTGATATTAGTAAAACCACGTTTTGGTAAACGACGGAATAAAGGAGTTTGACCACCTTCGAATCCTGGTCTTACACCCCCACCTGAACGTGCATTTTGACCTTTATGACCTTTACCAGCAGTTTTACCATTACCTGAACCGATACCGCGCCCTTTGCGTTTGCGTTCTTGACGAGAACCTTCTGCAGGTTTTAATTCATGAAGTTTCATTTTGGCACCTCCTTATTTGAAGAAGAATGATTTTTAATTTTCTGATACAGTTACAAGATGTGATACTTTATTGATCATACCGCGAATAGCAGCATTATCTTGTTGAACAACTGTTTGATTTACTTTACGTAATCCTAAAGCTTTAACTGTTTCGCGTTGGTCTTGCGGACGACCAATTACGCTTTTAGTGAGGGTAATTTCCAGTTTGTTTGCCATCTAATTTCCCTCCTTATCCTAACAGTTCTTCTACTGATTTTCCACGTAACTTTGCTACGTCTTCAGCACGTTTTAATTGTTTTAAACCGTCTAAAGTAGCACGAACCATGTTAATTGGTGTGTTTGTACCTAATGACTTAGATAAGATATCAGCTACACCAGCTAGTTCAAGCACAGCACGTACTGGACCACCAGCGATAACCCCAGTACCTTCTGAAGCAGGCTTTAATAGGATTTCACCAGCTCCGAAATGTCCGATAATTTCGTGTGGAATTGTTGTACCAACCATTGGTACTTCAATAAGATTTTTCTTCGCATCTTCAACCGCTTTGCGAATAGCATCTGGTACTTCTTGAGCTTTACCAGTACCAAAACCAACGTTACCATTTTTGTCCCCAACTACTACTAGAGCAGAGAAACGAAAACGACGTCCACCTTTAACAACTTTCGCTACACGGTTAACTGTAACTACGCGTTCTTCAAGTTCAAGTTTGTTTGGATCAATACGACGCATCTTTTTATGTCCCTCCTTTGTCTATTAAAATTCTAGGCCGTTCTCACGAGCAGCATCAGCTAAAGCTTTAACGCGACCATGATATAAATATCCTCCGCGGTCAAATACTACTGATTTAATTCCTTTTTCTACTGCACGTTTCGCTACTAATTCACCGATCTTAACTGCAGCTTCTAAATTACCAGTAGATTCAAGGTTAAGCTCTTTATCTAATGAAGATGCACTTGCGATTGTTACACCTTTAACATCATCAATTAGTTGAGCGTAAATGTGTTTGTTTGAACGGAACACATTTAAACGAGGACGAGCTTCAGTTCCGCTAAGTTTAGAACGCACACGTGCGTGTCTTTTTCTACGGACTTGATTTTTATCAGCCTTCGTAATCATTTAGGTCACTCCTTTCGTTTACCTATGCGGCATTACTTACCAGTTTTACCTTCTTTTCTACGTACATATTCGCCTTCATAACGGATACCTTTACCTTTATAAGGTTCTGGTGGGCGAACATCACGGATGTTAGCAGCAAGTGCTCCAACACGCTCTTTACTAGTTCCTTTTACAACTACTTTCGTAGCAGATGGTACTTCGATTTCAATACCAGCTTCTGGTTCGATTTCTACTGGATGAGAGTAACCTACGTTCAACACAAGTTTGCTTCCTTGTTTTTGAGCACGGTACCCGACACCGATTAATTCAAGACCTCTTTCAAAGCCTTTTGAAACACCCTCAACCATGTTTGATAACAATGCGCGAGTTGTTCCATGTAATGCACGATGTTCCTTCACATCTGAAGGACGAGTTACATTAATCACGTTTTCTTCTAAGTTGATCGCAATATCAGAATTAAAAGTACGAGTTAATTCACCTTTAGGACCTTTCACCGTTACAGTACTTTTATCAATAGTAACTGTAACGCCTGCTGGTACTTCGATTGGTTTTTTACCTACACGAGACATTTAGTTGCACCTCCATTCATTAAACCTATTATTACCAAACGTATGCTAATACTTCTCCGCCAACTTGTTTCGCACGAGCTTCTTTATCAGTAAGTACTCCTTGAGAAGTAGAAACTAATGCAATTCCAAGACCGTTTAATACACGAGGTACTTCTGTTGCTTTCGCATAAACACGAAGACCAGGTTTACTAATTCTTTTAAGTCCAGTTATTACACGCTCGTTGCTTGAACCGTATTTTAAGAAAATGCGGATAATACCTTGTTTGTTGTCTTCGATATATTCTACATCACGTACAAAACCTTCACGCTTTAAAATTTCGGCGATCTCTTTTTTGATGTTAGAAGCAGGAACTTCTAATTTTTCGTGACGAACCATATTCGCATTACGGATTCTTGTAAGCAAATCTGCAATTGGATCTGTCATAACCATTTGTATTTACCTCCTTCCCAATATCGGGTTTTACCAGCTAGCTTTTTTCACACCAGGAATTTGTCCCTTATACGCTAATTCGCGGAAACAAATACGGCAAAGCTTAAATTTACGGTACACAGAATGTGGACGACCACAACGTTCGCAACGTGTGTATTCTTGTACTTTATATTTAGGCGTGCGTTTTTGTTTCGCAATCATTGACTTCTTAGCCACATCTTCGCCTCCCTCTAATTAGAGATTACTTTTGGAACGGCATTCCAAATTGAGTTAACAGTTCACGAGCTTCTTCATCTGTGTTTGCAGTTGTAACAATAACAATATCCATTCCTCTTACTTTGTTTACTTTATCGTAATCAATTTCAGGGAAAATTAATTGTTCTTTTACACCTAAAGTGTAGTTACCGCGACCATCAAATGATTTTTTAGATACACCACGGAAGTCACGTACACGTGGAAGAGAAACAGATACAAGTTTATCAAGGAATTGATACATGCGTTCTCCACGAAGAGTAACTTTTGCTCCGATTGGCATTCCTTCACGTAGACGGAAACCTGCGATTGATTTTTTCGCACGAGTGATTAATGGTTTTTGACCAGTAATTTGTGCTAATTCTTCAACAGCAACGTCTAATGCTTTAGCATTCGCTACAGCATCACCAACGCCCATGTTAACCACGATTTTTTCCAGTTTTGGAACTTCCATAACTGATTTATAATTGAACTTGCTCATAAGAGCAGGAGTAGTTTCTTTAACAAATTTTTCTTTTAGGCGGTTCATTCATTGTACCTCCCTTCTTCATTTGAACTATTTATCTAGAATTTCACCGGATTTTTTCGCTACGCGAACTTTTTTACCATCAACCGTTTTTGATCCTACACGAGTAGGTTCACCAGTTTTAGGGTCGATAGGCATAACGTTGGATACATGAATAGCGGCTTCCTGGTCATTGATTCCACCTTGTGGATTCAACTGGGATGGCTTAGAGTGCTTCTTAACAATATTAATCCCTTCAACGATCACACGATCTTTCTTAGGGAATGCAGCAAGAACAACACCTGTTTTACCTTTATCCTTACCAGAGATGACCATTACTTTGTCACCTTTTTTTACATGCATCTTTTCGCACCTCCTTAAAGGCAATTAAAATTTATATTATAGTACTTCTGGAGCTAATGATACAATCTTCATAAAGTTATTGTCGCGAAGTTCGCGTGCAACTGGTCCAAAGATACGTGTTCCACGTGGACTCTTATCATCACGGATAATTACACATGCGTTTTCATCGAAACGAATGTAAGTACCGTCAGCACGACGAACACCACTTTTAGTTCTAACGACTACTGCTTTTACTACTTCACCTTTTTTAACAACGCCACCTGGTGTTGCTTGTTTCACAGTAACAACGATGATATCACCGATGTTTGCAGTTTTACGTCCTGAACCACCAAGAACTTTAATAGTAAGTACTTCACGAGCACCAGAGTTGTCAGCAACTTTCAAACGTGATTCTTGTTGAATCATGTGTGTAACCTCCCTTCGGGATGCTTAATTCCGAACAATTATATAATAACTGCTTTTTCTACTACTTCTACAAGACGGAAACGTTTTGTAGCTGATAATGGGCGAGTTTCCATAATACGTACGATATCGCCAGTTTTTGCTGTGTTTTGCTCATCATGAGCTTTATACTTCTTAGAGTATTTCACGCGTTTGCCGTATAGTGGGTGTTTTTTGTATGTTTCAACAACAACTGTAATGGTTTTATCCATTTTATCAGATACAACACGACCAGTATAGACTTTGCGTTGATTGCGTTCGCTCATTCTACGAACCTCCTCTCAACTTATCGATTATTCACGCCGATTTCTCTCTCACGAATGACAGTTTTCATTCGAGCGATCGCTTTGCGTACTTCACGAATGCGAGCTGTATTTTCAAGTTGTCCAGTCGCTAATTGAAAGCGAAGGTTGAAAAGCTCTTCTTTTAAGGATTTAACTTTTTGTTCAATTTCAGCAGTGGTAAGGTCACGAATTTCATTAGCTTTCATTAGTTTCACCACCAATTTCTTCACGTTTTACAAACTTACATTTAACAGGAAGTTTGTGCGCTGCAAGACGAAGTGCTTCACGAGCGATCTCTTCAGATACACCAGCAACTTCGAACAATATTTTTCCAGGCTTAACTACTGCAACCCAACCTTCAGGAGCACCCTTACCGGAACCCATTCGGACTTCTAGAGGCTTAGCAGTGTAAGGCTTATGTGGGAAAATTTTAATCCAAACTTTACCGCCACGTTTCATATAACGTGTCATTGCAATACGAGCAGATTCGATTTGACGGTTTGTAATCCAAGAAGCTTCTAAAGATTGTAGACCATATTCACCGAATGCAACTTCTGTACCACCTTTTGCTTGACCACGCATTTTACCACGGTGTACACGACGATATTTTACACGTTTAGGTAGTAACATATTATTTGCCTCCTTCCTCAGTTTTCTTCTTCGTTGGAAGGATCTCTCCACGATAGATCCAAACTTTTACACCTAATTTACCATAAGTTGTATCAGCTTCAGCAGTTGCATAATCGATATCTGCGCGTAGAGTGTGCAATGGAACAGTTCCTTCGCTATAAGACTCTGAACGTGCGATATCTGCGCCACCTAGACGACCTGATACCATTGTTTTAATACCTTTAGCTCCAGAGCGCATTGAGCGTTGGATCGCTTGTTTTTGAGCACGACGGAAGGAAACACGATTTTCTAATTGACGAGCAATGTTCTCAGCAACTAGTTTAGCATCCATGTCTGCTCTTTTAATTTCTAAGATATTGATGTGTACACGTTTGCCAGTAAGTGAGTTAAGAGCTTTACGTAAAGCTTCAACTTCTGTACCACCTTTACCAATAACCATACCTGGTTTAGCAGTGTGGATAGTAACATTTAAGCGGTTTGCTGCACGCTCGATTTCTACTTTAGAAACAGAAGCATCGCTTAGGCGTTTTGTAATATACTCACGTACCTTTAGGTCTTCGTGTAAAAGATCAGCATAGTCTTTACCTGCGAACCATTTAGATTCCCAGTCACGAATGATCCCAACACGTAAACCGACTGGATTTACTTTTTGACCCACTAATTACCCCTCCTTCTTTTCTGATAAAACGATAGTAATATGGCTAG
Organism: Niallia sp. HCP3S3_B10; assembly: GCF_052064465.1. Classification (NCBI taxonomy): domain Bacteria; kingdom Bacillati; phylum Bacillota; class Bacilli; order Caryophanales; family Bacillaceae; genus Niallia; species Niallia sp. HCP3S3_B10. The sequence goes on from NZ_JBQHVO010000025.1 coordinate 21,740, forward strand.
TGCGTTTGTTAATTTGACTTGCACGACCTTGTGCACGTGGACGAAATCTCTTTAGAGTTGGTCCCTCATTAACATATGCTTGCTCAACCACTAGGTTATTAATATCCATTTCGTAGTTATGCTCTGCATTAGCAACAGCAGATTTTAGAACTTTCTCTACGATTGGAGAAGCTGCCTTTGGAGTTAACTTCAAAATAGCTACCGCTTCACCAACTTGCTTTCCTCGAATTAAATCTACGACTAAACGAGCTTTACGAGGAGCAATACGAACTGTATTTGCAACAGCTTTTGCTTGCATTGGAATGCCCTCCTCTCATTAACGTCTTGTTTTCTTATCGTCACTTGCATGACCTTTGTAAGTACGAGTTGGAGCAAATTCTCCAAGTTTGTGACCTACCATGTCTTCAGTAACATAAACTGGCACATGTTTACGACCATCATAAACAGCGATTGTTTGACCGATGAATTGTGGGAAGATCGTAGAACGACGAGACCAAGTTTTAACAACTTGCTTCTTATCACTATCACTTAATTTTTCGATCTTTGTTAGTAAATGATCATCAACAAAAGGTCCTTTTTTTAAGCTGCGACCCATAATGGAACCTCCCTTCGTGATTGTTCTACGGTTCTATCATTGAACCGTAGTTCAACCCCGTTATTTTTTACGGCTACGTACAATAAATTTATCAGATTTATTCTTCTTGCTACGCGTTTTGTAACCAAGTGTTGGTTTACCCCAAGGAGACATTGGTGATTTACGTCCGATTGGAGCGCGTCCTTCACCACCACCATGTGGATGGTCATTAGGGTTCATTACAGATCCACGTACAGTTGGGCGTTTACCTAACCAACGATTACGACCTGCTTTACCAATGTTGATTAGTTCGTGTTGTTCATTACCAACTTGACCGATAGAAGCACGGCATGTAGCAAGGATTAAACGAACTTCACCAGAGTTTAAACGTACAAGTACGTATTTACCTTCTTTACCAAGCACTTGAGCGCTTGTTCCAGCAGAGCGAACTAATTGTCCACCTTTACCTGGCTTTAACTCGATGTTGTGGATTACTGTACCAACTGGAATGTTAGCAAGTGGTAATGCATTACCCGGCTTGATATCAGCCTCAGGTCCTGACATAACTTCTAATCCAACTTCTAAATTTTTAGGTGCAAGAATGTAGCGTTTTTCACCATCTACATAATTGATTAGCGCGATGTTAGCAGATCTGTTTGGATCATACTCAATTGTAGCAACGCGTCCTGGAATGCCATCTTTGTCACGTTTAAAATCGATAACACGATATTGACGCTTATGACCTCCACCTTGATGACGAACAGTTAACTTACCTTGGTTATTACGGCCGCCTTTTCTGTGTAAAGGAGCAAGCAATGACTTTTCTGGAGTACTTGTAGTGATTTCACTAAAGTCAGAAGACGTCATGTTACGTCGACCATTGGAGGTAGGTTTATATTTTTTAATCGCCATTTGTGTTCCCTCCTCTTCTAAATATTATTATTAAGCTTCAAAGAATTCGATTTCTTTGCTGTCAGCTGTTAATTTAACAATTGCCTTACGACGTTTGTTTGTGTATCCACCAAAACGTCCCATACGTTTGAATTTACCTTTATAGTTCATGATGTTTACTTTTTCAACTTTAACGCCAAAGATTTCTTCAACTGCATCTTTAACTTGAGTTTTATTAGCTCTTACATCAACTTCAAACGTGTATTTTTTGTCAACCATTAAATCAGTAGAACGTTCAGTGATAACGGGGCGCTTAATCGTATCGCGTGCATCCATTATGCAAGCACCTCCTCTACTTTTTCAACCGCTGCTTTTGTCATGATTAATTTATCATGGTTTAAAACATCTAAAACTGTAATTCCAGTAGCAGTAACAACTGTTACCCCCGGGATGTTACGAGCAGATAATGCTACGTTCTCATCAAGATCAGCTGTAACGATTAATGCTTTCTTTTCAACAGAAAGATTACCTAGTACCGCTTTGAATTCTTTCGTTTTAGGTGCATCAAAAGCAAGGCTTTGTAATACTAAAATATTTTCTTCTAATACTTTAGCAGATAATGCAGATTTAATTGCTAGTCTACGAACCTTTTTAGGTAGTTTGTAGCTATAGCTACGTGGAACTGGTCCAAATACTGTTCCACCACCACGCCATTGTGGAGATCTGATAGATCCTTGACGTGCACGTCCTGTACCCTTTTGGCGCCATGGCTTACGTCCACCACCAGCAACCTCAGAACGAATTTTAGTTTTATGAGTTCCTTGACGTAATGAAGCTCTTTGCATAACAACAGCTTCAAATAAAACATGATTGTTAGGCTCGATACCAAATACTGATTCATTTAATTCGATATCTCCAGCTTGCGTACCGTCTTGGTTGAATAATGCAACTTTAGGCATTCTTATTTCCTCCTTTCCAGATTAATAATTATGCTTTAACAGCAGTTTTGATTTTTAATAAAGCTTTTCTTGCTCCAGGTACATTACCTTTAATTAATAGAAGATTGCGTTCTGTATCTACTTTAACGATTTCTAAGTTTTGAACTGTGATTTGTTCTCCACCCATACGACCAGGTAATGCTTTCCCTTTAAATACACGGTTTGGTGCAACAGGTCCCATTGAACCTGGGCGACGATGATAACGAGATCCGTGAGCCATTGGTCCACGTGATTGTCCATGGCGCTTGATTGAACCTTGGAAACCTTTCCCTTTAGAGATACCTGTTACATCTACTACATCGCCTTCTGCGAAAATACTTACTTTGACTTCTTGACCAACCTCATACTCATCCACGCTAACATCTCTGAATTCACGAACGAAGCGCTTAGGAGCAGTACTTGCTTTAGCAACATGCCCTTGTTCAGGTTTATTAGCTAACTTTTCACGTTTGTTTTCAAAACCGATTTGAACTGCTGTATAGCCATCAGCTTCAACAGTTTTCTTTTGAAGAACAATATTCTCAGCAGCTTCAACTACTGTTACAGGGATAAGGTTGCCATTTTCAGCAAATACTTGAGTCATACCTATTTTTCTTCCTAAGATTCCTTTGGTCATTTAAGTCACACCTCCTGATAGTTTAAATGTTTATTTCAATTATAATTTAATTTCGATATCTACACCTGATGGTAAATCCAGACGCATTAGTGAATCAACTGTTTGTGGAGTTGGGTTCACGATGTCGATTAGACGTTTATGCGTACGCATTTCAAATTGTTCACGAGAATCTTTATATTTATGAACCGCACGTAGGATAGTGTATATAGACTTTTCTGTTGGTAACGGAATCGGTCCAGATACAGCAGCACCAGAACGTTTTGCAGTTTCAACGATTTTCTCTGCTGATTGATCTAAAATTCTATGATCATACGCTTTTAAACGAATACGAATTTTTTGTTTTGCCATTATTTTCCCTCCTTTTCGCCTATTTTAGAATAGACATTCTCCGCAGGAATTTCCCACACACTCGCCATGGCAAAGCGGCCGGGTGTGTCAGCAACCTCCCGCATCATCGCAGTCAAAGACCAACATTGTCTATTATACATAAAAACGCCTAGAAAAGCAACAACATTTATTATTTTTCTTTCGTTTTAGTACACTCAGATTATTATACATATTCTAAGCTGATATTTCAACCCAATGTACAATAGTCAGTCAATTAGACGCTAATGATCTTTCAATCGAACCAATCATTTTGCGACTTTTTTATTCTAACAAAAATGGATTGCTGTTTAAATAGAAAGATTATGGAAAATCTATTTCCTTCTATATAAATACTTTTATCTATTATAGCTAATTATTTCAATAGTAAACACTTATACTTATTATTACATTAAATACCTTTCATTCTAATAAAGGAGTTGTTTAACTTACTTATTTGATCCTAGTATTCTTTTCATAGATTACTTACTTTTAAGCACAAAAAAACAAGCTGACGAATCAGCTTGTTTTTTTAAATGTTATTACTCAACGATAGTAGCAACTACACCAGCGCCTACTGTACGTCCACCTTCACGGATTGAGAATTTAGTTCCTTCTTCAATAGCGATAGAAGAAATTAATTCAACATCCATTTCGATGTTATCGCCAGGCATAACCATTTCTACACCTTCAGGTAAGTTACAAATACCAGTTACGTCAGTTGTACGGAAGTAGAACTGAGGACGGTAGTTTGTGAAGAATGGAGTATGACGTCCACCTTCTTCTTTTGATAATACGTAAACTTCAGCTTTGAATTTTACGTGTGGAGTAATAGTACCTGGTTTTGCTAATACTTGACCACGTTGGATATCTTCACGAGCAACCCCACGAAGAAGTGCACCGATGTTATCTCCAGCTTCAGCATAATCAAGTAATTTACGGAACATTTCAACACCAGTTACAGTAGTTGATTTTTTCTCTTCAGCTAAACCGATGATGTCTACAACGTCACCAACTTTAACTTGTCCACGCTCAACACGACCAGTAGCAACTGTACCACGACCAGTGATAGAGAATACATCCTCAACTGGCATCATGAATGGTTTGTCAGTATCACGAGTTGGTGTTGGGATATATTCGTCAACTGCAGCCATAAGCTCAGTGATTTTTTCTTCCCAAGCAGCTTCACCTTCAAGAGCTTTAAGAGCTGAACCTTTGATTACAGGAATATCATCACCAGGGAATTCATATTCTGATAATAGGTCACGTACTTCCATTTCTACTAATTCTAATAGTTCTTCATCATCAACCATATCACATTTGTTTAAGAATACTACTAAGTGAGGTACACCAACTTGACGAGAAAGAAGGATGTGCTCACGAGTTTGTGGCATAGGACCATCAGTAGCTGATACTACTAAGATACCGCCATCCATTTGAGCAGCACCAGTGATCATGTTTTTAACATAGTCAGCATGTCCTGGGCAGTCAACGTGTGCATAGTGACGAGTAGCTGTTTCATACTCAACGTGTGCAGTTGAGATTGTAATTCCACGCTCGCGCTCTTCTGGAGCAGCGTCGATTTGATCATATCCGCGTGCTTCACCGCCACCCACTTTAGAAAGTACAGTTGTGATAGCAGCTGTTAATGTAGTTTTACCATGGTCAACGTGACCAATAGTTCCAATATTTACGTGTGGCTTAGAACGATCGTATTTAGCTTTTGCCATTAGGAAAATCCTCCTTTGATTTTAAAAAAATTAAGTATTTTTATAGAGCTGTGAATATTCATCACAGCTTTATTGCTTACATAGTAGTTATACTTCATTAAAAAGGTAAAATCAACAATTACCCTTTATTTTTTTTGATGATCTCTTCAGAGATTGATTTTGGTACTTCTTCATAATGATCGAACACCATTGAGAATACCCCACGACCTTGCGTGCTTGAACGTAATGTCGTAGCATAACCAAACATTTCAGAAAGTGGAACCATTGCACGAACTACTTGTGCGTTACCACGAGCTTCCATACCTTCAACACGTCCACGACGTGAAGTAATGTTACCCATGATATCACCCATGTATTCTTCCGGAATGATAACTTCTACTTTCATAACAGGCTCAAGAATTACAGGATTACATTTAGATGCTGCATTTTTCAATGCCATTGAAGCAGCGATTTTGAACGCCATTTCAGATGAGTCAACATCATGGTATGATCCATCAAATAATTTAGCTTTGATATCTACCAATGGATAACCAGCAAGTACTCCTCTTTGTAATGCATCTTCTAGACCAGCTTGAACTGGAGCAATGTATTCACGAGGAACAACACCACCGACGATAGCATTTTCAAATTCGAATCCTTTACCTTCTTCGTTTGGTGCAAACTCAATCCAAACGTGACCATATTGTCCACGACCACCAGATTGACGAGTGAATTTCCCTTCAACTGCTGCAGAAGAACGGAATGTTTCACGGTAAGCAACCTGAGGAGCACCAACATTAGCCTCAACCTTGAATTCACGACGCATACGGTCTACAAGAATATCTAAGTGAAGTTCACCCATACCTGCAATGATAACCTGACCAGTTTCCTGGTTAGTATGTGCACGGAATGTTGGATCTTCTTCTTGTAATTTTTGTAGAGCAGTTGTCATTTTGTCTTGGTCAGCTTTTGATTTTGGCTCGATAGACAATTCGATAACTGGTTCTGGGAATTCCATGGACTCTAAGATTACTAAATCTTTTTCATCACATAGAGTATCTCCAGTTGTAGTATCTTTTAAACCTACAGCTGCTGCGATATCACCAGCATATACTTCTGTAATCTCTTGACGGCTGTTTGCATGCATCTGTAGGATACGTCCTACACGCTCACGTTTGCCTTTTGTAGAGTTTTGTACATATGAACCTGAGCTCAATGTACCAGAATATACACGGAAAAATGTCAGTTTACCAACAAATGGGTCTGTCATTACTTTAAACGCAAGAGCTGCAAATGGTTCATCATCACTTGAATGCTTTTCAATTACTTCATCAGAATCAGGAGCTGTACCTTTAATTGCAGGTACATCTAATGGTGATGGTAAGTACTCGATTACAGCATCAAGCATTTTTTGAACACCTTTGTTTTTGAAAGCAGATCCACAGATTACTGGATAGAATTCAACGTTAACTGTACCTTTACGGATAGCAGCCTTTAACTCATCAGTAGTGATTTCTTCACCACCAAGATATTTTTCCATAAGTTCTTCATCAAGTTCAGCTACTGCTTCAACCAATTTCTCATGGTATTCATCAGCTAACTCTTTGTACTCTTCTGGAATTTCACGTTCTTGAATATCTGTACCAAGGTCATTTCCGTAGAAAGTCGCTTTCATTTCAACTAAATCAATGATACCTTCGAATTGATCTTCAGCACCAATCGGTAGTTGGATTGCATGAGCGTTTGCTTGTAAACGATCATGTAAAGTTTTTAATGAATAAAGGAAGTCTGCCCCAATTTTATCCATTTTGTTTACGAATACTACACGAGGTACACCGTAAGTTGTTGCTTGACGCCAAACTGTTTCTGTTTGTGGCTCAACACCTGATTGAGCATCAAGTACTGCAACAGCACCATCAAGTACACGTAGAGAACGTTCAACTTCAACTGTGAAGTCTACGTGCCCTGGAGTATCAATAATGTTTACACGGTTACCTTTCCATTGTGCAGTTGTTGCAGCTGATGTAATGGTAATTCCACGCTCTTGTTCTTGCTCCATCCAGTCCATTTGAGATGCACCTTCGTGAGTTTCACCAATTTTGTGGATACGACCAGTGTAATAAAGTACACGCTCAGTTGTAGTCGTTTTACCAGCATCGATATGTGCCATGATACCAATATTACGAGTGTTTTCTAAGGAGAACTCTCTTGCCATTTGGTCTTTCTCCTTTCATATTGAAAGTATTTTTATGAATTATAATCTTACCAACGATAGTGAGCAAACGCTTTGTTTGCTTCAGCCATTTTGTGTGTATCTTCACGCTTTTTCACAGATGCACCAGTGTTGTTTGCTGCATCTAGGATTTCGTTAGCTAGTCTCTCTTCCATTGTTTTCTCACCGCGAAGACGAGCATAGTTAACTAACCAGCGAAGACCTAAAGTTGTACGTCTTTCAGGACGAACCTCCACTGGAACTTGATAGTTAGAACCACCAACACGGCGTGCTCTTACTTCAAGAACTGGCATGATATTCTTTAATGCTTGATCAAATACTTCAATCGCTTCTTTTCCAGAACGCTCAGCAACGATTTCGAATGCTGAATATAGAATAGCTTGTGCTTTTCCTCTTTTACCATCGATCATCATTTTATTGATTAAACGAGATACAAGCTTAGAATTGTATATCGGATCTGGTAACACGTCTCTTTTTGCTACAGGACCTTTACGTGGCATTTGATTTCCTCCTTTCAATTATGCTATAAAATCAAATTTATTATTTTTTAGCTGCTTTTGGTTTTTTAGTACCGTATTTAGAACGACCTTGCATACGGTTGTTAACACCAGCAGTATCTAGAGCACCGCGTACGATATGATAACGTACCCCCGGTAAGTCTTTTACACGTCCTCCACGGATTAGTACAACACTGTGTTCTTGTAGGTTGTGACCAATACCAGGAATGTATGCTGTTACTTCGATACCATTTGTTAAACGAACACGTGCATATTTACGTAATGCAGAGTTTGGTTTTTTCGGTGTCATTGTACCAACACGAGTACATACCCCACGTTTTTGAGGTGAAGATACGTTTGTTTGTGCTTTTTTGAAACTGTTATAACCTTTGTTTAACGCAGGAGACTTCGACTTCTCTTCAGCAGATTGACGAGGTTTGCGTACTAATTGGTTAATTGTAGGCATTTCTTTTTCCTCCCTTCCTTTATGTTTGAAGCCCACACATCCAGGTGGTTCATATTAGGGCAAAAACAAAGTTTTCATGGTATTTTCCATAAAAACAGTTTTAATTAATTATGGCAACAGTTGCTGCGCCTACTTCTATTCCACATGATTCGCCTAGCTTCTTCATGGATTCAACAAGTATAATGGGAACATTAACTTCTTTGGCTATTTCAGATACTTTTCTAATTAATATTGGATCAGCATCTTCAGCAACAATAACCTCTGTCGCTATTCCTTTTTTTAACGCTTTTACTGTTTGCTTTGTTCCTACTACTATCTTACTTGCCTGTAGTACTTTTTCATAAGACATTTTTATATCCTCCAAAGCAACAGGTGAAATAGGAGCACCTTTGATATAGTATCATCTATAAAATTAGATGTCAATTATTTTCCTGAAAAACTTTAATAGATATTCCTAAAAGTTATGGTTTACGAGGATTATCGACTCTTTCCTAAATGATAGAATCGATAATCCTCGTATTAACCACTTTCTTTTTTCTAAAATAAATGCTTTATCGCTAATTACTCTACAGTAATTGACTCTTCTGTTAGTTCTTCTGCTGTAATAGGTTCAGCATGTCTGTATCTTGGCATACCAGTTCCAGCTGGAACTAATTTACCAATAATTACATTCTCTTTTAATCCTAGTAATTCATCACGTTTTCCTTTAATAGCAGCATCTGTCAGAACTCTTGTAGTTTCTTGGAACGATGCAGCCGATAAGAATGAATCAGTTTCAAGAGATGCTTTTGTAATACCAAGCAATACTGGTCTACCTGTTGCTGGAAGCTTACCTTCTCTTAAAGCTTTTGCGTTAGCATCAGTAAATTGGTGAATATCTAATAGTGTACCTGGTAATACATCTGTCTCACCAGCATCCACTACTCTGATTTTACGTAACATTTGGCGAACCATTACTTCTACGTGTTTATCCCCAATTTCTACCCCTTGCATACGATATACTTTTTGTACTTCGCGAAGTAGATACTCTTGTACTGCTGTAACGTTTTTCACTTTAATTAATTCTTTCGGATCAATAGAACCCTCTGTTAATTCTTGTCCTTGTTCTACAACATCATCGATCTTAACTTTCAATCTTGCTGTGTAAGGAGCAGTATATGTTCTAGTTTCTAATTCACCTTGAACAACAATTTCATGTTGACGGTCTCTGCCTTCATTGATACCAACAATTACCCCTGCCATTTCAGTAATAACTGCTTGCCCTTTTGGATTACGAGCTTCAAATATCTCCTGAATACGAGGTAAACCTTGTGTGATATCGTCCCCTGCAACTCCACCTGTATGGAATGTACGCATTGTTAACTGTGTACCTGGTTCCCCGATAGATTGTGCCGCTATAATACCAACAGCTTCTCCTACTTCCACCTCTTGGCCTGTTGCTAGGTTGCGACCATAACATTTTTTACATACACCATGACGTGTATTACATGTAAATGCAGAACGAATCCATACTTCTTCGATATTCGCCTCTACAATTTCTACTGCTAAGTCTTCTGTGATAAGTCCATTTTCAGGAACAATAACTTCATTCGTTTCTGGATGTTTAATTGATTTTCTTGCATATCTACCAATTAAACGCTCATCAAGAGATTCGATAATTTCTGTACCCTCTTTAAGAGCAGCAACTAACAATCCTCTATCTGTGCCGCAATCATCTTCGCGTACAATGACATCTTGTGCTACATCTACTAGACGACGAGTTAAGTAACCAGAGTCTGCTGTTTTTAACGCTGTATCAGCAAGACCTTTACGTGCTCCGTGAGTAGAGATAAAGTACTCTAATACCGTTAATCCTTCACGGAAACTTGAAATAATCGGTAACTCAATAATTCTACCAGCCGGGTTGGCCATCAAACCACGCATACCAGCAAGCTGTGTAAAGTTAGATGCGTTACCACGGGCACCAGAGTCACTCATCATAAAGATAGGATTTCGTTTATCTAAGGATTTCATTAGCTTCGCTTGAATTGTATCTTTCGCTGCGCTCCAGATAGAAATTACGCGATCATAACGCTCTTCCTCTGTGATTAATCCACGTCTAAATTGCTTCATGACATTATCGACTTTACCTTGTGCTTCATCGATAATTTCTTGTTTTTCACCTAATACAACGATGTCGGCCACACCAACAGTAATACCAGCTTTGGTAGAATGCTTAAATCCTAGATCCTTCATTCTATCCAACATCTTAGAAGTTTCCGTAATCTTGAAACGTTTAAATACTTCAGCGATTATATTCCCTAAAATTTTCTTTTTAAACGGTTCTATGATTGGCAACTCTTTAATAGCAGCTGGCACATCTACACCTGGCTCTACAAAGTATCGTTCAGGAGTTTTTTCTTCTAAGTTTGTTTTAGTTGGTTCGTTAATATACGGGAAAGATTTTGGTAAAATTTCATTGAATACTAGCTTACCAACAGTTGTTAATAACAATTGCTTATTTTGCTCTTCCGTGAATGTTTCATTGTTTAAAGAGCTAGCGCGTACTGCTACACGTGTGTGTAAATGTACATAACCATTTTGATATGCCAAAACAGCTTCGTTCGTATCATTGAAGATCATACCTTCTCCAACTGCACCTTCACGTTCTAATGTTAGATAATAGTTTCCTAATACCATATCCTGAGAAGGAGTAACAACTGGTTTACCATCTTTAGGGTTCAAGATGTTTTGAGCTGCAAGCATAAGTAAACGAGCTTCCGCTTGAGCTTCAGAAGATAAAGGAACGTGAACAGCCATTTGGTCTCCGTCAAAGTCAGCGTTGTATGCTGTACATACTAGCGGATGAAGACGAATCGCACGGCCTTCTACTAAAGTTGGTTCAAACGCTTGGATTCCCAATCTATGTAGAGTTGGGGCACGGTTAAGCAATACTGGATGCTCTTTAATTACTTCTTCAAGCACATCCCACACTTCAGGCTGAAGTCTTTCGATTTTTCTCTTTGCAGATTTAATATTATGAGCAATTCCTTTTTCTACTAACTCTTTCATTACAAAAGGCTTAAACAATTCAATTGCCATTTCTCTAGGAAGGCCACATTGATACATCTTTAAGTTAGGACCAACGACAATAACAGAACGTCCAGAATAGTCAACACGTTTTCCTAATAAGTTTTGACGGAAACGTCCTTGCTTCCCTTTTAGCATGTGAGATAGAGATTTAAGCGGTCTGTTACCAGGACCAGTTACCGGACGTCCACGACGACCATTATCGATTAACGCATCAACAGCTTCTTGAAGCATACGTTTTTCGTTTTGAACGATAATGCTTGGTGCTCCTAAATCTAATAATCTTTTTAAACGGTTATTACGGTTAATAACACGACGATATAAATCATTTAAGTCAGATGTTGCAAAACGTCCACCATCCAATTGAACCATTGGACGCAATTCTGGAGGAATTACTGGAAGTACATCAAGAATCATCCAAGAAGGCTCATTACCAGAACCACGGAACGCTTCTAATACTTCTAGTCTTTTAATGGCACGAGTTCTTCTTTGACCTTGCGCGGTTTTCAATTCTTCTTTTAGTGCATCTACATCTTTATTTAAATCAATATCAGATAGTAGCTTTTTGATTGCTTCAGCTCCCATAGAAGCTTGGAATTTCACACCATATTTATCGCGGTATGCTCTATATTCCTTTTCAGATAGAAGTTGTTTTTTCTCTAAAGCAGTATCGCCTGGATCTGTTACTACATAAGAAGCAAAATAAATAACTTCTTCCAATGCACGTGGAGACATATCTAAAACAAGTCCCATACGGCTAGGGATTCCTTTAAAATACCAAATATGTGAAACTGGAGCTGCTAATTCGATGTGACCCATACGCTCACGACGAACTTTTGCACGAGTAACTTCCACTCCACATCGATCACAAACTACGCCTTTATATCTAACACGCTTGTATTTACCACAGTGACATTCCCAGTCTTTTGTAGGACCAAAAATACGCTCACAGAACAAGCCATCTTTTTCCGGTTTTAAAGTACGATAGTTAATTGTTTCTGGCTTTTTGACTTCACCAAATGACCAAGAACGGATTTTGTCTGGTGAAGCTAGACCTATTTTCATATATTCAAAATTATTAACATCCAACAAGGGTCCTACCTCCCTTTCGATCTTCAGGCTTTTGCCTTACTTAGAACTTCTTAAAAACATTTATAATCAAAGACAGGCCGTCACAAAAGGGTCTGACCTCACGTGAATAATCTATTTATAAAAGATATAAAAGGATCTTCTATCTAGATGTCTTCGTAGTGGAGTCTGACCCTTTCGTTTTTAGACAGGCCATGTACATTACTTTATTATTCTTGCATGCCTACCTTTTCTGACTCAGGCTCTTGCGTTTCCGAAACAATAGTTAGAGATTCTGCTTGATGAATATCATCATCATCGTCTGTGTCTCTCATTTCGATTTCTTCTTCTGTGCTAGATAAGATTTTTACATCTAGCCCTAAGCTTTGTAGCTCTTTCATTAACACGCGGAATGATTCTGGCACACCTGGTTCTGGAACGTTCTCTCCTTTAACAATTGCTTCATATGTTTTCACACGACCAACAACATCATCTGATTTAACAGTAAGAATTTCTTGTAAAGTATAAGCTGCTCCATAAGCTTCAAGCGCCCAAACCTCCATCTCTCCAAAACGCTGACCACCAAATTGAGCTTTTCCTCCTAGTGGTTGTTGCGTTACTAAAGAATATGGTCCAGTAGAACGAGCATGTAGTTTATCATCAACCATGTGGGCAAGTTTAATCATATACATAACACCAACGGATACACGGTTATCAAAAGGTTCACCTGAACGTCCGTCATATAGTACTGTTTTCGCATCTTGTGCCATTCCAGCTTCTCTAATTGTTTCCCATACGTCTTCCTCACGAGCACCATCAAATACAGGGGATGCAACATGGATGTTCAGGCTTCTGGCAGCCATTCCAAGATGCAATTCTAATACTTGACCGATGTTCATACGTGATGGAACACCTAGTGGGTTTAACATGATATCAACTGGTGTTCCGTCTGGTAAATATGGCATATCTTCTTCAGGTAAAATACGGGAGATAACCCCTTTGTTACCGTGACGCCCAGCCATCTTATCGCCTTCATGGATTTTACGTTTTTGAACAATATATACACGTACCAATTGGTTAACGCCTGGTGGCAATTCGTCTCCATCTTCTCTATTGAAGACTTTAACATCATGAACTATACCGCCACCGCCATGCGGAACACGTAAGCTTGTATCACGAACTTCACGAGCCTTTTCACCAAAAATAGCATGTAATAAACGTTCTTCAGCTGTTAATTCTGTTACCCCTTTAGGTGTAACTTTACCAACTAGTAAATCTCCATCTTTCACTTCTGCACCGATGCGAATAATACCGCGATCATCTAAGTTGCGTAATGCATCTTCCCCGACATTCGGGATATCACGTGTAATTTCTTCCGGCCCTAACTTTGTATCACGAGATTCTGATTCATATTCTTCAATATGAATAGAAGTATATACATCATCTTTTACTAAGCGTTCGCTCATGATAATAGCATCCTCGTAGTTGTATCCGTCCCATGTCATAAAGGCAACTAATACGTTACGACCAAGTGCTAATTCACCAAGCTCCATAGAAGGTCCATCTGCTAGAACTTCCCCTTTTGTTACTTTGTTTCCAACAGCAACAATTGGGCGTTGGTTATAGCATGTACCTTGGTTTGAACGAACAAATTTAAGCATTTTATATTTATCAAGATTTCCTTTAACCTCTTGACCATCTACTTCCGAAATACGTCTAACCCAAACTTCACGTGCTTCTACATGTTCAACAATACCAGGATGCTTACAGATAACCGCTGCACCAGAGTCTTTTCCTGAAACGTACTCCATTCCAGTTCCTACTCTTGGAGCTTCTGGTTGCATTAAAGGTACTGCTTGACGTTGCATGTTCGCACCCATCAAGGCACGGTTAGAGTCATCGTTTTCTAAGAATGGGATACATGCTGTCGCAGCAGATACAACCTGCTTTGGAGAAACGTCCATATAGTCTATACGCTCACGCTTAACAACAACGTTCTCATCACGGAAACGTGCAACTACATCTTCATCTAAGAAAGAACCATCTTCTCCTAAACGAGAGTTTGCTTGGGCAACAACGTAGTTATCTTGTTCATCAGCAGTTAAATAATCAATTCTTGATGATACTTTACCTGTTTCAGGATCAACACGTCGATATGGTGTTTCAATAAACCCGAATCTATTCACTTTTGCATAAGAAGATAAAGAGTTAATCAAACCAATATTTGGTCCCTCAGGTGTTTCAATCGGACACATACGGCCATAGTGAGAATAGTGAACGTCACGAACTTCCATTCCTGCGCGTTCTCTTGTTAAACCACCAGGTCCTAAGGCAGAAAGACGACGTTTATGGGTCAATTCAGCCAATGGATTTGTTTGGTCCATAAATTGAGAAAGCTGAGAGCTTCCAAAGAATTCTTTAATGGATGCAATAACAGGTCTAATGTTGATTAGTTGTTGCGGCGTAATCGTATTCGTATCTTGAATAGACATTCTTTCGCGAACAACACGCTCCATTCTAGATAAACCAATACGGAATTGGTTTTGTAACAATTCACCTACAGAGCGTAAACGTCTGTTACCTAAATGGTCAATATCATCTGTTAAACCAACACCATGTAATAAGTTAAAGAAATAACTGATGGAAGCAATAATATCTGCAGGAGAGATGTTTTTCACAGCTTCTTCTACATATGCATTACTAATAACATTAATTTCTTTATCTCCCTCATCCAATGGTGAGTAAATTTTTACCGATTGAACAACAACATCATCCTCTAAAACACCACCATAAGGGCTTAGTTTTTTAAATCCGATATTGTTTTCTAGATTTGGAATAATACGATCAAGTGCACGGCGATCTAGAAGTGTTCCTTTTTCAGCAATGATTTCTCCTGTTTCAGGGTCCACTAGTGTTTCTGCCAGGCGTTGACCAAACAATCTATTTTTTATATGAAGCTTTTTATTAATTTTATAGCGTCCTACATTTGCAAGATCATATCTTTTTGGATCAAAGAATCTTGATACCAATAGACTTTTTGCGTTTTCAACAGTAGGCGGTTCACCAGGACGCAGACGCTCATAAATTTCTAGTAGCGCTTTGTCTGTTCCTTCAGTGTTATCCTTTTCTAAAGTATTGCGTAAATATTCGTTGTCACCAATCAGTTCAAGAATCTCCTGATCAGAACCGAATCCTAATGCACGCAACAGAACAGTAACCGGAAGTTTACGTGTACGGTCAATACGTACATATACAACATCCTTTGCATCTGTTTCATACTCTAGCCATGCTCCACGGTTAGGAATAACCGTTGCGGTAAATCCTTTTTTCCCGTTTTTATCGAGTTTCCCATTATAATATACACTTGGAGAACGTACTAACTGAGAAACGATAACACGTTCCGCACCATTAATAACAAAAGTACCAGTTTCAGTCATAAGCGGGAAATCACCCATGAATACATCTTGGTCTTTTACTTCTCCTGTTTCTTTATTCACAAGACGGACCTTCACACGCAAAGGTGCAGAATATGTAACATCTCGCTCTTTCGATTCTTCCACTGAATACTTAGGATCACCTAAGCTGTAATCAATGAAATCAAGTGATAAATTGCCAGTAAAATCTTCAATAGGTGAAATGTCCTGGAACATTTCTCGCAATCCCTCATCTAAAAACCATTGATAGGAAGAGGTTTGGATTTCAATAAGATTTGGTAATTCTAAAACCTCACTAATACGTGCGTAGCTTCTCCGCTGGCGGTGTCGTCCATACTGAACAAGTTGACCTGTCAACTGATTCACCCCTCAAATCAAACGTTATAGTACATCTATTAACATCTTATAAAATAGGCTTAAAAGCCTGTTTTTATAAGACAAAAAGAAAAAGGGTTTTCCAATCAAAAAACCACATTTTCATATTTCTAATATTATTCTGTTAGTTTTTCCTTCTTACACCAATTTTATACAATAAGATGGATAAAATTGTGAGTTTCAGAAAAATATTATATTGGCATTATACAATGCTATCACAACAAAAAGGACTAGTCAATCTTTTTTGCTTGAATTATAAAATACCCTTTTTTCTTTTCTACTATATTTACCTCTTTAAAAAACGCTTCTAACTTTGCAATCGCCGATGGAGCTCCTTGCTTCTTTTGAATCACTACCCAAAGCTCACCATTTGCTGCTAAATGTTCATAGCTTTGTTCAAAAATATCATGGACTACTTTTTTTCCTGCTCTAATCGGAGGATTTGTTAAGATAGACGCAAACTTAGTCCCTTTCACATCAAGAAGTCGATCACTTTCATAAATTTGAACATTTTCAATACTATTTTGTTGCGCATTTTCTTGTGCTAATTCAATCGCTCTTAAATTAACATCTACCATATGAACCATTCTATCTGGATTTGCTTTTGCAATAGAAAGACCTAATGGACCATAACCACAACCCACATCTAAAATATCTCCATCTATTTTTGGAAATGTATAGGTTTCAATTAATAGCCTAGAGCCAAAATCAACTTCTCTTTTGGAGAAAACCCCATTATCTGTTTTAAAACGTATTGTATTACCTTTAAGTGTAAAATTCCAGTAATTTGGATCGCTATTTACATTCTGGGTTCGGGAATAATAATGTTCTGTCATACGAACACCTCCTTAGGAGAATTTATATAAGGAAGACTACTTGAGGATTAATTGCAAAGCAAGCTATTCTTGCAATGAATTAAAAAAAGCGTAGATGACTTTTAAGCTATCACATACAGTTAGCTGACCCCACCAAATCTTCTCACATAATTAACCTAACAAAAGATGGTTTCAAAAAAAGCCATTTCCTACTGGACTGATTGTAACTAGATGCTTCTTAAGCCTCATACACTTTAGGAAAAAAAAGCCCGCTATTATAGCGAGCTTCTTTTTTTAACTAACATTACTTAACTTCAACGTTAGCTCCAACTTCTTCAAGTTTAGCTTTGATTTCTTCAGCTTCTTCTTTAGAAGCTCCTTCTTTAACTGCTTTTGGAGTGTTGTCAACAAGTTCTTTTGCTTCTTTAAGACCAAGACCTGTGATTTCACGTACAACTTTGATAACTTTGATTTTTTGATCTCCAGCAGATGCAAGAACTACATCAAACTCAGTTTTTTCTGCAGCAGCTTCTCCGCCACCTGCAACTACAGCTACAGGAGCTGCAGCAGTTACTCCAAATTCTTCTTCAATTGCTTTTACTAAATCGTTTAATTCTAAAACAGTCATATTTTTAACTGCTTCTAAGATTTGTTCTTTAGACATTATATTTTTCCTCCTTGTATTTTGGGTTTTTTATGATACGTTTCCGTATTAAATATTAAGCGCCTTGTTCTTCTTTTTGATCTGCAACTGCTTTTGTAGCAAGAGCAAGGTTGCGGATTGGTGCTTGAAGAACGCTGAGTAACATAGAAAGTAAACCTTCGCGTGATGGAAGTTCAGCAAGAGCTTTCACTTCTTCAACTGTTGCTAAGTTTCCTTCGATTACTCCTGCTTTAATTTCTAACGCTTCGTGTTTTTTTGCGAAGTCGTTTAAAATTTTTGCTGGTGCAACAACATCCTCTGTACTGAACGCAATAGCGTTAGGACCAGTTAGAGATTCGTTTAAACCTGCTAATTCAACAGATTCTGCAGCACGGCGAGTTAAAGAGTTTTTGAAAACTTTGAACTCTACTCCTGCTTCACGAAGTTGTTTACGAAGTTCAGTTACTTCTGAAACAGTCAAACCACGGTAGTCAACAACGATTGTTGATTTACTCGCTTTGAATTTTTCAGCAATATCAGATACTATTTGTTGCTTTTGTTCGATTACGCTGCTCATCTTTACACCTCCTGTAGAATTTCTACATTTATACCGACAAATAAAATCCTCCATATCATTTAGACATGGAGGTGTATACAATAGTCGTTCTCACAACTGATCAAATAATCTATCGTATTACCTCGGCAGGACATTAAGCTAAAATTTTAGCACCTACTGTCTACGGTACAAATGTTATTTATTTTTTCAACAAAATGAAGTATATGATATCCATCTCATTTTGTCAAATACCAATTTTTATCAAACAGTAGAAGGATCTACTTTTACGCCAGGACCCATTGTTGAAGTAACAGAAACGTTCTTCATGTAAGTTCCTTTTGCAGCTGCTGGTTTTGCTTTTGACATTGTATCAAAGATAGTTTGGAAGTTTTCAACTAGTTTAGCATCATCAAATGATACTTTACCGATTGGAACATGTACGTTACCAGCTTTATCTACACGGTATTCTACTTTACCAGCCTTAATTTCGTTAACTGCTTTCGTTACATCAAATGTAACTGTTCCAGTTTTAGGGTTTGGCATTAAACCTTTAGGTCCTAATACACGACCAAGTTTACCAACTTCACCCATCATGTCTGGTGTTGCAACGATTACGTCGAAATCAAACCAACCTTGTTGGATTTTATTTATATATTCAGCATCGCCTACATAGTCTGCTCCTGCTGCTTCAGCTTCTTTTAATTTTTCACCTTTAGCGAAAACTAAAACGCGTTGAGTTTTACCAGTTCCGTTTGGAAGAACTACTGCTCCACGGATTTGTTGGTCAGCTTTCTTAGGGTCAACGCCTAGACGGAAAGCAACCTCAACAGATGCATCAAATTTTGTAGTGCTAGTTTTTCTTACTAACTCAATTGCTTCTTGAATTGGGTAAGCTTTTGTACGATCAACAAGTTTGATAGCTTCTAAATACTTCTTACCTTTTTTAGCCATAACTTTATTTCCTCCTTGAATTGTGGTTTTAGCGGAATTACCTCCCACGAATAAAGGTTGCGACTAAAGATTTACCGTCGTCACAACCTTAATCAACACTAACCATATATAGGTTTAGTCTTCAATAACAATACCCATGCTGCGGGCAGTACCTTCAACCATGCGCATAGCGGATTCAACGCTAGCTGCATTTAGATCGGGCATTTTTGTTTCAGCAATCTCGCGTACTTTATCACGCTTAACAGTTGCTACTTTATTACGATTTGGTTCACCAGAACCAGACTCGATACCAGCTGCTTTTTTAAGTAAAACTGCAGCAGGTGGAGTTTTTGTAATAAATGTAAATGAACGGTCTTCGAAAACCGTAATCTCAACAGGAATTATTAAACCAGCTTGTTCAGCTGTACGAGCGTTAAACTCCTTACAGAATCCCATGATGTTTACGCCAGCTTGACCCAATGCAGGACCAACTGGTGGTGCCGGATTCGCTTTAGCTGCTGGGATTTGCAATTTAACAACTTTAATTACTTTTTTAGCCACGAGACACACCTCCTTAAAGTCCGTGATGTGGTAATAGGGGTTTCCCCTCCCACTCAACTTTTCGTCTTTATATGAAATAAAGAAATTTGACAATATCCTATCTCTTTATGAGATATACTGACCTATGAAATAGTAACACTTTTTTAATATCATTTCAAGTTTTCTAGTTAAAATTTTTCAATTTGTGTAAAATCGAGTTCCACAGGGGTATCTCTTCCAAACATATTTACTAGTACTTTAACCTTTGCCTTATCCTTATCAATTTCCTCAACAGTCCCAGTAAAGTTAGCAAATGGACCTTCATTCACCTTCACTGTTTCCCCTAATTCGAACTCAATTTCAATTCTTTGTTCCTCGACACCCATTCTCTTCAGAATCACTTGGACTTCTTCCGGCAAAAGCGGAGTTGGTTTCGAGCCCGATCCAGCAGAGCCTACGAACCCAGTTACACCAGGGGTATTACGAACTACATACCAAGAATCATCTGTCATAACAATTTCTACCAACACATAACCTGGGAAAACTTTTCTTTTTACTACTTTTGTTTTACCATTTCTAATATCGGTTTCTTCTTCTTCAGGTACCACAACGCGGAAAATTTTATCTTGCATCGCCATTGTTTCTACCCTTTTTTCTAAATTGGCTTTCACCTTATTTTCATATCCGGAGTACGTATGCACTACATACCAGTTTTTTTCCATAAAAGAGGACTTTTTCGTCCGTCCCTCCCTGTAACTTTATTTTTTCGTGCTGTTTTTTTATAGTATCTGTAAGGAACAATTCATTTATTTTTCAGCAAATGAAAAAACCCGTTACCGGGCTTTTGTAAATGTTTCCTATCGTTTTACCATTATACCATGAGTAGACAACTGTTATTCAAGTATTAAACGAATAAGTTCAGAAATTCCTAAATCAACAACCGCAAAGAAGATAGCAAAAAAGACAACAGTTACAAGAACTGTGAGCGTATAATTAGTTAACTCTTTCTTTCTTGGCCAACTAACCTTTCTTAATTCTCTACCAACTTCGCGAAAATACTTAACAGCACTTTGCATTTTGTTACCTCCATCTTTAAGTGCGGGTAATTTATTCTAAAAAATCGTTATTTTGTTTCTTTATGAACGGTGTGAGCATTACAATTTTGACAAAATTTCTTTATCTCCAAACGGTCTGTTCCATTGTTACTCACAGTAGAATAATTTCTTGACCCACATTTTTCACATGCTAACACAAGCTTTTTTCTCATTTCACATTACACCTACTACGTCCTTTATATCTTCTCAAACTGTATCATGGACACACATAAGATGTCAATATCAGTAAATATTTGCTATTTCAAAAAAACATTGATGCTTAAAGCGAAAATTCTCTTATTTCTAAATATCGCTCTAACTTTCTCTTCACTCGTTGTAGAGCATTATCAATAGACTTTACATGTCTATTTAATTCTTCAGAAATTTCCTGATAAGATTGACCATCAAGATATAGAGACAATACTTTTCTTTCTAAATCACTCAATAATTCAGACATTTTTATCTCGATATGATCATATTCTTCCTGATTAATGATTAATTCTTCTGGATCAAGAACCTTTGCACCAGATATAATATCCATTAATGTTCGATCAGATTCTTCATCATAGATAGGCTTGTCCAAAGAAACATAAGAATTTAAAGGAATATGCTTTTGCCTAGTTGCCGTTTTAATAGCAGTTATAATCTGGCGTGTTATACATAGTTCTGCAAAAGCTTTAAATGAGGAGAGTTTGTCCTCTTTAAAGTCACGAATCGCCTTATAAAGACCAATCATTCCTTCTTGTACAATATCTTCTTTGTCTGCTCCGATTAAGAAATAGGATCTGGCTTTAGCTCGCACAAAGTTACGATACTTTTGAATTAAGTAATCTAAAGCATCACTTTCCCCTTTGTGCACCAATTCCACTAACACTTCATCTTCAAGTTCCATATAATTTCTAATATATTCGTTACTCTTAGTCCAGTTGTCAGTACTCATACAGATCCCCCCGACCGTGCAATCATGGATAAATCCATTATACTCTAGCTTTTTTTTGAGCGTCAACAACTCATTTCTCTCCACGGCGCCATTTTTCGAAAATTTCTTCTATTTCTCTCGAAAGCGGAATCTTAGCAACAGGCTTTTTTTCTTTTATTTTTTTTACTTTTTTCCCTATTTCCTGCTCCATGCCACCCATCTCTATCCACAATTCCCGGGCTGATTTTCGCAGGGCACCTTGTCCAAAAATCGCCCACTGTTCCGTAAAATCTGATGTCGCAACATGTATTTGTGTTTTTCTGTTATTTAGCTCAATAGCAAGCTTTTCAATCCGTTCATCAGCTGTTTCGTTTTCCCGAGTAAAAATGACTTCCACCTTGTAATCTTTATACTTTTTCTCTGTCCCCTTCACATAATAGGCATCAAATACAACTATTACTCGATATCCTGAATATCCCTGATACTCCGCCATTTTACTAACCAAAGCATCCCTTGCTGCTGCAAGATCTTTATGTTTTAGCGCATTTAATTCTGGCCAAGCTCCAATAATGTTATATCCATCGACGATAAGAATATCCATTTTTATCCCTCAAGTGGATGGCGTTTCCGATATACCTCATACATTAAAAGTGCGGCTGCAACAGAAGCATTTAACGAAGTGACAGCTCCAGCCATAGGTAAATGAATAAGGAAATCACATTTATCCTTAATCAGCCTTCCCATGCCTTTTCCTTCACTACCAATCACTAATCCTAATGGCATCGTTCCATCGAATCTCCGATAATCTTCACTTCCTTTTGCATCTGTTCCTGCAATCCATATTCCTCTCGTCTTAAGTTCCTCTATCGTCCTTGCCATATTTGTCACACGTACAACAGGAATATGCTCAATAGCACCTGTGGAAGCTTTGGCTACAGTTGCCGTTAAACCTACTGCCCGTCTCCGAGGAATAATAATGCCGTGCGCACCTACTGCATCAGCCGTTCTCATGATAGATCCTAAATTATGCGGATCCTCAATTTCATCAAGCAACAAGAAAAAGGGTGTTTCTTGCTTCTTTTCTGCTAATGCAAACAAATCATCTATTTCTGCATACTGATAGGCAGCCACTTGCGCTACAACCCCTTGATGATTCGCATCTACCAAGCTATCTAATTTTTTTTTGGGAACGAATTGAACGAGTACATTTTCCTGTTTAGCTAAACCGATTACTGTTTGCATTTGGCCCTTTTGGGATCCTTCGGCAATAAGTATTTTATTTACATCTCTTTCTGATTTTAATGCTTCAATTACTGCATTTTTTCCAACAATAAAGTCACTAGACACTTTTTGCTCCTCCTATTTGCTTTCAATGATAGAAAAAGCCGCTTGGATTATTTCCTCAAGTCGCTCTTCTTTCATCGCTAAATATAAATATCCTAATACCGCTTCAAAACCAGTACTATATCGATATGTCTGTACATCCGTATTTTTAGGGACCGTACCCGATTTTGCATTTCTTCCCCTCTTTAATACTGCTATTTCCTCTTCCGAAAAAAATTCCTTTTCAAGGAGGTGATGCACTACTTTTGCCTGTCCTTTAGCTGATACATATCTGGTAGCTTCCCTATGAAGCTGATTTGGCTTCACTTTTCCGCTATATAACAAATGTCTTCTTACATATATTTCAAGAACAGCATCACCCATATAGGCAAGGGCAAGGCTGTTCAATTGCTTTTCATCTACTTTTTTTTCATAGAGAAGCATCTTTTACCCTCTTTTCCATCGTATACCTTGTGCTGTGTCCTCTAAAATGATATTCATTGCCTTTAATTGATCTCTAATTTGATCAGCAAGGGCAAAATTTCTATCCTTTCTTGCTTGTGTTCTTTTTTCAATCAGTGCTTCTATTTCTTCATCTAATAATTCCTCATCAAGAGATAGGGATAGACCAAGCACTCCAAATAATTCTTCAAATTCATTCATAAAAGCATGAATAACAGCAGGTGATGTTGTCTTTTCAAGTAGGTAATAGTTTGCTTGCTTCGATAATTCAAATAGAACAGATATTCCGTTCGCTGTATTAAAATCATCATCCATACTTTCAACAAATTGTTTTCGAAGATCAGCAATTTTAGCAATCCATTCGTCATTTGTATCAGTAAGATCTGTACTTGCTGTACTGCGATGCTTTAAGTTTTCATAAGAAGTCCGAATTCTTTCTAAACCAGCTCTTGTCTTTTCCAATACCTCTTCACTATAGTTAATTGGATTGCGATAATGAACAGATAGCATAAAGAATCTTAACACTTGTGGATCATGAATTTTAATAATATCGTTTACCGTAATAAAATTTCCAAGCGACTTAGACATCTTCTCATTATCAATATTAATATATCCATTATGCATCCAATAATTAGCAAAAGTCTTTCCAGTTAATGCTTCAGACTGAGCAATTTCATTTTCGTGATGGGGAAATGCCAAATCCTGCCCGCCTGCATGGATATCAATGGTATCACCCAAATATTTGCGGACCATTGCAGAGCATTCGATATGCCACCCCGGACGCCCTTGCCCCCAAGGACTTTCCCAGAAAATCTCTCCATCTTTCGCCTTCTTCCATAGAGCGAAATCTAATGAATCTTGTTTTTTCTCTCCTACTGCAATTCTAGCACCTGAGCGCAGTTCATCAATGGATTGATGAGAGAGCTTACCATATCCATTAAAAGCTCTTGTATGATAATAGACATCACCTTCTGACTCATAGGCAATGCCCTTTTCAATTAATGCAGCAATAAAATCGATAATAATATCCATATTCTCTGTTACACGGGGATGCGAATCAGCTTTTTTGCAGCCCAATGCGGAAACATCCTCAAAGTATGCATGGATAAAGCGGTCAGCAATAACCGGTACTGTTTCTCCAAGTTCATTTGCTGCTTTAATCAATTTATCATCCACATCAGTGAAGTTGGATACGTATTGTACATCATAACCACGGAATTCTAGATAGCGACGAACTGTGTCAAAAACAATAGCAGGACGAGCATTACCAATATGGATATAATTATAGACTGTTGGTCCACACACATACATTTTTACCTTTCCCTCTTCAAGTGGAACAAAGTCCTCCTTTACTCTTGATAAAGTGTTATATATTTGAATAGACATTACTTATAACTCCTTTCATCCTGTAATTCTTTTAGTTGTTCTTTTAATTGAGTAATTTCCATTTCCATTTCTTTTAGTCGATCAGCAACTGGATCTGGTAAATCACAATGATTTAAGTCTTTCTTTATTTTAATACCATCTTGTACCTTTACTCTCCCCGGAATACCTACAACCGTTGAATTTGCTGGTACGTCTCTAAGCACAACGGAACCAGCACCGATTTTCGCATTTTCCCCAATAACAATTGATCCTAATACTTTGGCTCCGGAGGCAATCAGCGCATTATCCTTAACAGTCGGATGTCTTTTTCCTTTTTCTTTCCCTGTTCCCCCAAGCGTTACTCCCTGAAAAATGGTGACATTATCCCCAATTTCACACGTCTCCCCTATGACAACGCCCATTCCGTGATCAATAAATAGTCGATTTCCGATCTTTGCTCCTGGGTGTATTTCAATACCTGTCAAAAAGCGGCAAAATTGTGAGATGACCCTAGCTAGGAAGAACCTTTTATGTCTATATAAAAAATGAGCAATTCGATGAAACCATATGGCATGCAACCCTGAGTAGGTTAAGATAACCTCTATTGAGCTTCTTGCAGCAGGATCTTGTTCAAACACAACTGCAACATCCTCTTTTATGCGCCGAAACATACTAATCTCCCCCCATTTGCAACTATATTCTGCTTTCTAACAGTCATACTCCTTAAAAATGGATCGTTGTTCTTTCGCTTCATTTCCTAAAATAATTATTTTTATGCAAAAGATACATCAGTTTAATACCATTATTGTTAATATAAAATTAGAACTTAGAAATTCTCCCGACTCTCCATACAGACAATACTCTAAAAACAAATCTATCACCACAAGGTAAACGTACTCCCTCCAAATAGCAAGTTCGCTCTTACCTTTAATGAATAAAGAAACCTTCATTAGTCGAGGGCCCTCTCCCGATGGTTTGTTGAACCAATGGGACCTTTACGGAAAGTTAACCTCCCACTTATCTTCTTATTTTCCATAAGCTTTTAGGAGAATTACTGTCCATTAAGAATGGGATAAATCCATAAAAAAAGCGTCTCTGTCTAAAAAAGACAGAGACGCTTTTTGAGGCGCGGTTCCACTCTGTTTAGACTATCGCTCGTAAACGATAATCTCCACTCAATCCCTGTTAACGGATAGGTTCCGCCTCTATCTACTAAAACATTTTTTCGATATAGGACTCTGAGGCGCACTTCAAAAAAGAGGTTACTTGAATCACTTTCAGCCGGGTGATGATTCTCTCTAATAAGCTTCTCCTTTTTTACTTTTCCTCATCTACGATTTTTCTATATAGCTTTCCTATTACTATATTACATTTCCCTAGAAATGTTAACTAATTAATGCTGTTAATCTTGCATCAATTTTTTCTCTTCCTAGAAGCTCAATGGCTTTTGGTAAATCTGGTCCATGCGTTTGTCCTGTTGTAGCAACTCGAATTGGCATAAATAAGTTTTTACCCTTTTGACCGGTAGCCTTTTGAACTGCTTTAATGGAAGCCTTTATCTGATCAGCACTCCATTCCGACATTTCAGCTAATGCTTCTTTAAAGGCTTGTACTACTGCAGGAACTTGTTCCCCAGCTAAAACTTCTTTTGCTTCTTCATCATAATGAATTTCGTCACTGAAGAACAAAGTAGATAAGTCTACAATATCTGCTCCACAGCTCATTTGTTCTTGGTATAAAGCAACCAAATTATTTACCCATGCCTCTTCTTCAGCAGAACGATTTTCATTCACTAAGCCAGCTTTTTCTAAATGTGGAACAGCTAGACGCACAACAGTTTCTATATTTGCCTTTTTAATATATTGATTATTCATCCATGCCAATTTATTTTGATCAAATAGCGCAGGAGATTTAGACAATCTCGCTGGATCAAAAATACGAATAAATTCTTCAATAGAGAATAATTCCTCTTCGCCTTCTGGAGACCAGCCTAATAAAGCAATAAAATTGAATAACGCTTCAGGTAAATAGCCTAGTTCTTCATATTGCTCAATAAATTGAATAATTGATTCATCACGCTTACTCAATTTCTTTCTGCTTTCATTGACAATTAATGTCATATGCCCAAATATCGGTCTTTCCCAACCAAATGCATCATAGAGCATCAATTGTTTTGGTGTATTGGTAATATGATCATCTCCACGTAAAACATGGGTGATATCCATTAAATGATCATCAATAGACACAGCAAAGTTATATGTTGGAGTCCCGTCCTTTTTAACAATGACATAATCGCCAATTGTTTCTGATTCAAAAGAAACTTCCCCTTTAACCATATCATTAAATTCATAAACAACATTTTCAGGAACACGAATTCGAATACTAGGCTGTCTTCCCTCAGCTTCTAATTTCCCCTGTTGTTCTTTTGTTAAATGGCGACATTTGCCTGAATACTTAGGTGTTTCTCCTTTGCTTACTTGTTCTTCTCTTTCTGCTTCAATTTCCTCTTCCGTACAATAACATTTATAAGCAAGTCCTTTTTCCAATAATTCTGTGTAGTACTTTTTGTAAATATCATTTCTTTCAGACTGACGATACGGACCATATTCACCACCAACATCCGTACTTTCATCCCAGTCCATTCCAAGCCATTTTAAATATTTCAGCTGGCTTTCTTCTCCACCTTGAATATTTCTTTTTTTATCAGTATCTTCAATGCGGATAATAAACTTTCCGCCTTTACTACGTGCAAATAAATAATTAAATAATGCTGTACGCGCATTCCCAATATGCAGATGTCCCGTTGGACTTGGAGCATAACGAACACGAATTTCGTTAGACATGCTTGTGCCTCCTTGATTACTTACGCTTTTTCTAATCTATTCTATCACTTTGCTTTTTCCTTTAAAAGGTTTCGTCCTTAATTACCTATCATTTATCCATTTCTTTTTTGGAGTAATACAACCGCTTGTGATGCAATTCCTTCTCCTCTTCCAGTAAACCCCAATTTCTCTGTAGTAGTCGCTTTTACATTTACATTTTCCTGTTCTGTTTCGAGCAACTCCGCAATCCTTGCTTGCATTGCCTGAATATGGGGTGCCATTTTAGGTTGCTGTGCCATAATCGTACAATCAGCATTTACTAATTTATAGCCTTTTTCCTTCACTATTTGCCATACATGCTGCAATAGTTTTGCTGAATCAGCATCTTTAAATGCATCATCCGTATCTGGAAAATGCTTTCCAATATCTCCTTCTCCAATAGCTCCTAAACAGGCATCCGCAATCGTATGTAGTAAAACATCTGCATCAGAGTGTCCGAGCAGTCCCTTTTCATGCGGTATTTCTATCCCACCGATAATAAGCGGCCTGCCGACTACTAATTGATGAACATCAAAACCTTGTCCAATCCGAAACATCTTAAAAATCCTCCAGTCTTTTTCCCTTATTAAAAAATATTACTCTCTCGCTAGTTCTTTATTTTTCGCTTCGCTACTATTGCTTCAGCAAAGTATAAATCTTCCGGTGTCGTCAATTTAATATTGTCATAGTTTCCTTCAACAATGTGAACAGCTTGTCCAAATCTCTCCACCAAACTAGCATCGTCTGTACCTATATATGTATCTACAACCGCCTTTTCATGTGCCTCTTTTAAAATGGAAATGCGAAAAGCTTGTGGGGTCTGAATAGCCCACAAGCTTGAACGCTCAACTGTTTCCACTACCAAATCACCATCAACCCTTTTGACAGTATCTTTAATTGGTACTGCTAAAACAGCTGCGCCACTTTCCTCTGCAACCTTTGTCAATCTAGCTATTTGATCTGTTTGAATAAAAGGTCTAGCCGCATCATGAACAAGAACGATCGTATCATCCGATATTTCCTTTACTGCATGGTAGACACTGTGTTGTCTTTCACTACCACCCTCAATTAGTGCAGCAACTTTCATAATTGCATATTTCTTTACTAGTTCACTCATTTGTTTTTTATCGTCTGAACTAACTACCAACCAAATTCCATTACAGTTTGGATCATTTTCGAAAACAAGTAAGGTATGAATAAATACTGGTAAATGGTCTAACTCAAGAAACAGTTTGTTCTTTCCTAATCCCATTCGTTTCCCTTGTCCAGCTGCCGGAATAATGACTTCATAAGCCATGTTACTAACCCCTATTCTTACAATGCTTTTTCTAATAACTTTGGTTTAGCAAAAATCATTCGACCCGCAGACGTCTGCAAGACACTTGTTACAAGAACATCTATATGTTTTCCAATATAATTGCGTCCTTCTTCCACAACAATCATTGTTCCATCATCTAGATATGCAACACCTTGATTATGTTCTTTCCCGTCTTTGATAATTTGGATTTTCATCTCTTCTCCAGGAAGAACAACCGGTTTTACGGCATTTGCCAAGTCGTTAATATTAAGAACAGCAACCTTCTGCAGTTCACAAACTTTATTTAGGTTAAAATCATTCGTTACAACAACACCATTAGTCAATTTAGCTAATTTAACTAGTTTACTATCTACTTCTGTGATATCTTCAAAATCACCTTCGTAAATTTCCACTTTAATCGCTAACTCTTTTTGTATCCGATTAAGAATATCTAACCCTCTTCTTCCTCGATTACGTTTAAGCGCATCTGATGAATCTGCTATATGCTGAAGCTCTCCAAGAACAAATTGCGGAATAACAATGGTGCCCTCTAGGAACCCTGTTTGGCAAATATCCGCAATTCTCCCATCAATAATAACACTAGTATCCAATATTTTTAAATTACTTTTTTCAACTTTTAAGGGTTCTTCTTCCACTACTTTTTTCTTTCTTGCTGTGAAGAGCGTTAACAGTTCATCTCTCTTCTTAAAGCCAACTTGAAAACCTAAATATCCAAAAAGTAATGACAAAAGAATTGGCGCGACATTATTAAGCACAGGAACAGATGTTAACGCATACCCTACTAAAAAGGCCAAAGTTAACCCAAATCCTATTCCAACACTACCAAAAATAATATCTGTTATTGGAGCCTTTACAATCGATTCTTCCAAGAACTTGATAAAGTTAACAATATAATCAATCGCCCAAAAAGTAATAAGATAAAAAATAATGGCACCAAGTATTGCTGACACATATGCGTTATTAATAAGATTATGATCAATAGACATTATGGAGAATAAATCAGGAATGAATAAAAATCCTATTGTTCCTCCAATAATTAAAAAACAAATTTGAACAATGCGTTTTAACAATACTTCCACCTCCTCTTTCACATTATAAACAAATTCCCAGATTTGAAACCTAATATTACAGGAATTTTTTATTTGTAATGAAAAAGTTATTTTTATAGATATGATGACTATGCCAAATACTAGTGTTAATTTTGATGCAATCCTTATACATTGCGCGGGAAATAATAATATACTGTAAATACTTCCTTCGTATCTATCTATAAAAATTATTGATAAAGGAAGATACATAGAAAAACATATAATTCCCAACTGTAAATTGAAAAGATAACACAGACAGAGAGATAAATATCTATTTTATTTGATAAAACTAGATTAGCATTAAAAATAAATCGCTGTCAAATAATTAAATACTCCATTTTAACACAACTAAAAATTCACATCAATGTATTTTTTCTTAATTAGTCCCCAAAAGCGGCTGTTAATGCCTCTGCCACTGAACTAACTCCCACAACCTTTATTCCCTCTGGTGCCTTTAGACCGCTTAAATTATTGCTTGGAATAATAACACGTTCAAACCCAAGTTTTGCAGCCTCCTGTACTCTTTGCTCAATACGAGAAACTCTTCTAACTTCCCCAGTTAATCCAACTTCTCCTATAATGCAATCCGTAGCTTTAGTTGGTTTATCTCTAAAGCTTGACGCAATACTTACTGCGATTGCTAAATCAATAGCAGGCTCATCCAGTTTTACCCCACCAGCTACCTTTAAATAAGCATCCTGATTCTGTAATAACATTCCTACTCTTTTTTCTAACACTGCCATTAAAAGCGGGACTCTATTATGATCAATCCCAGTCGCCATCCTCCTTGGATTACCAAAGCTCGTCGGTGAAATCAATGCTTGGATTTCAACAAGAACAGGTCTCGTCCCTTCCATTGATGCTACAACTGTTGAACCCGCGGCACCTTGTGAACGCTCTTCTAGGAAAATTTCAGATGGATTCTCTACTTCTTCAAGACCAAATTCTTTCATTTCAAAAATGCCCATCTCATTGGTAGACCCAAATCGATTCTTTACTGCCCGCAAAATGCGATATGTATGATGTCTTTCTCCCTCGAAATATAAAACAGTGTCCACCATATGTTCTAACAATCTTGGACCTGCTATAGATCCTTCTTTTGTAACATGTCCTACAATAAAAATTGCTATTCCTTTTGTTTTTCCAATTCGCATCAATTCCGCTGTACATTCTCTAACTTGAGAAACACTTCCAGGTGCAGAAGTAACTTCGGGATGATAGATTGTTTGA
This sequence comes from Niallia sp. HCP3S3_B10, assembly GCF_052064465.1. Taxonomy (NCBI): domain Bacteria; kingdom Bacillati; phylum Bacillota; class Bacilli; order Caryophanales; family Bacillaceae; genus Niallia; species Niallia sp. HCP3S3_B10. Next base: position 53,177 of record NZ_JBQHVO010000025.1, read on the forward strand.
ATCGAATCAATAACAACAAACTCTACATTCGTATTTTCAATCGTTCTACTTATTTCTTCTAGATTGGTTTCCGAATAAACAAGCAAATGGTCTGAAACTACACCTAACCGATCTGCTCTTAATTTTGTTTGCTTCTGAGATTCCTCCCCAGATACGTATAAAACGGAATGCTTCTTCTGTGCCAATTGAGAAGAAACTTGTAATAAAAGCGTAGACTTCCCTATCCCTGGATCGCCCCCTATTAATACGAGTGAACCTCGAACTATTCCTCCTCCAAGCACACGATTTAATTCGATTAAATCTGTATAAATTCTAGGTTCATTAACAGTTTCAATGCTTGTTATAGGAATCGGTTTTGCAGCAATCGTACTGGTAGCTGTGTGGGCAAACGCTCCTTTTCTTTGAACAGCGCTTTTCTCTACTTCTTCCACCATGGTATTCCAGTTGCCACATCCTGGACATTTCCCCATCCATTTTGCAGATTCATATCCGCAATCCTGACAAAGAAATTTTGTTTTCCTTTTGGCCATATTCAGCACCCTTTTCCTTGTATACTCATTTCTTCTTCTACCTTAATGATATGTATTCCCGGTATGTTGCTATACGAAAATACTTAGATGGTAATCTTACACCTATATTTTATTAAATAAAGAAAGGACACACGCAGGAAGCTGTAATACGTGTGTCACTTATATTCATTTACTCGTTTATTATTTTTGTAAATTTACTGCTGGCTCTGCTCCATTGACCTTTACTGTGAACTCACCATTCTCTACATCTAACTCAATCTGTTGACCAGTTAATACGGTTCCTTTTAGAAGCTCTTCCGATAATCGGTCCTCTACATGTCTTTGTATCGCACGACGAAGTGGTCTTGCTCCATACTCTGGATCATAGCCTTCTTCCGCTATTTTTTCTTTTGCCGCTTCTGTAATAGATAGTTGAATGTCCTGTTCTACTAGGCGTTTAACTAATTGATCTGCCATTAAAGTAACGATTTCTTTTAAATGCTTTTTCTCTAATGCATGGAAAACAATTGTCTCATCGATACGATTTAAAAACTCTGGACGGAATGCTCTTTTCAGCTCTTCCATTACTTTACCCTTCATATCTTTATAATCTTGGTCTCCATCCTGAACATTGAAACCAACATATTTATTTTGTTTCAACGCAGAAGCACCAACATTAGATGTCATTATTAAGACAGTATTACGGAAATCAACCGTTCTTCCTTTTGAGTCTGTAAGTCGACCATCTTCTAGAACTTGAAGTAAGATATTGAATACATCTGGATGTGCCTTCTCAATTTCATCTAAAAGCACGACAGAGTATGGTTTTCTTCTTACTTTCTCCGTTAATTGTCCGCCTTCTTCATATCCGACATACCCTGGAGGAGATCCTACTAGCCTTGAAGTAGAGTGCTTCTCCATGTATTCAGACATATCGATACGAATCATCGCATCTTCATCCCCAAACATAGACTCCGCAAGGGCACGAGCAAGCTCCGTCTTACCCACCCCAGTAGGACCAAGGAAAATAAAGGAACCAATTGGTCTCTTTGGATCTTTTAATCCAGCTCTAGCACGTCTTACTGCTTTAGAAATCGCAATTACTGCTTCTTCTTGACCAATTACTCGATTGTGAAGAATATTTTCCATGTTTAATAACTTATCTGTTTCTGTTTGTGCAAGCTTAGATACAGGGATTCCAGTCCAGCTAGAAACAACACTCGCAATATCTTCCACTGTCACTTCTGTATTCTCTTGTCCTTGCTTTTCTTTCCAATTCTTCTTCGTCTCTTCTAACTGTTCTCTCAATCTTTGTTCCGTATCACGTAAAGATGCCGCCTTCTCGAATTCTTGACTTTGAACAGAAGCATCCTTTTCTTTGCGTACTTCCTCTAACTTTACTTCCAACTCTTTTAAGTTAGGAGGAGTTGTATAAGATCTTAAACGGACCTTAGAACCAGCCTCATCAATCAAGTCAATTGCTTTATCTGGTAAGAAGCGATCAGAAATATAGCGATCAGATAATTTTACAGCTGCATCAATTGCTTCATCTGTAATTGAAACACGATGATGTGCCTCATAGCGATCTCTTAAACCTTTTAAAATTTGAATAGATTCTTCACTTGTAGGTTCATCTACTGTAATAGGCTGGAATCTTCTTTCTAATGCCGCATCTTTTTCAATATATTTACGATATTCATCTAATGTAGTAGCACCAATACATTGAAGCTCCCCACGCGCTAGAGATGGTTTCAAAATATTGGAAGCATCAATTGCACCTTCTGCTCCACCAGCACCAATTAACGTATGCAACTCATCGATGAATAGAATAATATTACCAGCTTGGCGAATTTCATCCATTACCTTCTTTAAACGGTCTTCAAATTCACCACGGTATTTCGTACCAGCCACAACTGTCCCCATATCTAATGTCATAACACGTTTATCCCTTAATATTTCCGGAACTTCATTTTGAACAATTTGTTGTGCAAGGCCTTCAGCAATAGCTGTTTTACCAACACCAGGTTCCCCAATTAATACAGGGTTATTTTTTGTTCGTCTGCTTAACACTTCAATAACACGTTGGATTTCCTTGCTTCTACCAATAACCGGATCTAGGCTTCCTTCTCTTGCAATAGCTGTTAAATCACGAGCTAAACTATCTAGAGTTGGGGTATTAGCACTAGCTGCCGATCCACCTGGATGGTTGCCAGACTCACTACTTCCAAGTAATTGAAGTACTTGTTGGCGAGCTTTATTTAGGCTTACACCTAAATTATTTAATACTCTAGCAGCAACCCCTTCTCCTTCTCTTATTAACCCTAAAAGGATATGTTCTGTACCTACATATGAATGACCTAATTTCCTTGCTTCATCCATCGACAGTTCTATTACTTTTTTAGCTCTTGGTGTATAATGAATAGTTTGTACTGCATCTTGCCCACGGCCGATCAAGTTTTCTACTTCCTCTTGAATTTTTTCTGCACCTAATCCAAGCGCCTGTAAAGCCTTTGCTGCGATTCCTTCCCCTTCACGAACTAACCCAAGTAAAATATGCTCTGTACCAATATTATTATGACCTAAGCGAATTGCTTCTTCCTGGGAAAGTGCCAATACCTTCTGCGCTCTTTCTGTAAATCGGCCAAACATCATACTTTCATCCTCCTTAGAATCTTTATTCTGTTTCCAATTTTAATCTTTCTCTTATTAAGGATGCACGACGAATATCGCGATCAGTTGGATTCATTTGTTCTCCAGCGTAAAGTTGTAAAAACCCTGGCTGGGTAAGAATCATTAATTCATTAAGGATACTTTTTGATATATTTTTGATATATCCCATATCAATACCTAATCGAACATCGGAAAGGCATTTAGCTGCTTCCTTTGTTTCCATAATACGACTATTGCATAATATTCCATAGGAGCGGAAAACTCTATCTTCTAATTGTATGTTGGAGGTTTGTGCTAATGCATTTCTTGCTCCTTTTTCTTGCTCAATCAACTGCATAACGACACTTTTTAGTTCCTCCATGATGTCTTTTTCAGATCTTCCTAATGTTATTTGATTGGATATCTGAAAAATATTTCCAAGTGCCTCACTACCTTCTCCATAAATACCTCTAACCACTAAGCCAAGCTGTTGAATAGCCGGAATAATTCGACTCATTTGTTGCGTTAACACCATTCCTGGCAAATGCATCATTACAGAAGCTCTTAAACCTGTTCCTATATTAGTCGGACAGCTTGTTAAATATCCCATTTCTGTATGATAAGCATAATTTATCTTTTTTTCTATTAAATCATCCATTGAATCAGCTTCTTTAAATGCTTCATCTATTTGGAGACCAGGCTTTATACACTGAATTCGAATATGATCTTCTTCGTTAATCATTATGCTTAACTCTTCATCTTCTGATAATATTACAGCTCCATTAGGAGATTGGTCAGCAAGCTGAGGACTAATGAGATGCTTTTCTACTAGAACTCTTTTCTCTAATGTGTTTAACTCACTCATTGCAAGCAATTCTAGTTCTTGATTGAATTGCTTTAATAGAGAATCCTCCACCTGCTGAATCACATTATCAGCTTCTTCTTTTGAAAATAAAAGAGGAAAATTCACGTTCTGTATATTCCTAGCTAATCGAATCCGAGAGGTAAGCACAATTTCAGAGTCAGGTCCCTCGGAACTCATCCATGAAGTCCGTGCTTTACTTATAAATTTTTCTAAAGACACGTTACTCCCCTCCCTCATTAAAAGAAGTTAACTGTTGTTCTTTATGCTTTATTTCATCTCGAATAACTGCTGCTTTTTCAAACTCTTCCCTATTAATTAGATCTTTGAGCTCTATTCGCAACTGGTCAATTTCCTTTTTAATGAGGTAATGACCACCTATTCGTTCTGGAATTTTCCCTTTATGCTCTACATTACCACCATGCAATCGTTTAATGAATGGCAGCAATTGTTCTTTAAATGTATCATAACAGTGAGGACAGCCTAATTTACCAACTTTCCTGAATTGAGAAAATGTCATCTGACACTCTTTGCACTGTAAAGGCTGTTGTCGCTTATAAGTATCCTCAGTGATGTGTTGAAAACTTGGCTCTATATTTAGTAACCCCGCTAATAAACTGTTTAAAGATAAACCAGTTGTTCCGTTTATCATAAACATATCACCATTTTCTTGTGCACAATGCTCGCAGAGATGAAACTCTGTCTTATTCCCATTAATATTTTTTGAAAAATGTAAAGTAGCTGGTCTTTGATTACATTCAGAACACATCATGTTTCTCACCTCAATTTAAAAACTGGGATGTTATTTATATTTTAATGATGTTAACATCGCCTTTAATAATCTTGCTCTTAATTCATCTCGATAAGGTAATTCTAAATATAATACAGAGCGATCGATTACACTTAACATAATCTTTGCTTCTCGCTTATTAATAACATCTTCTTCTACTAGTCGAAGAATTAAATCTTCCGCACTGTTTTGAGGTATCCGACTTTGAATAAGGGATAGTAATTGATCAATTAAATGGGCATGATCATGTGTTTGAACCTTCATAATTCGAATGAAACCACCGCCACCACGTTTACTTTCAACTACATACCCCTTTTCAATAGTGAAACGAGTATTAATAACATAATTAATTTGTGATGGGACACACTCAAATTTATCGGCAATTTCACTTCGCTTTATTTCCACTAATGATTTTTCGCTCATTTCTAATACTTCTTTTAAGTAAAGCTCAATTATATCCGAAATATTTCTCACCAAGCCTCCCCCTTCTGACTTTGACTATATTTGACTATAATTATACACGATAAAAATAATATTTAGCAAGGAAGACGTTTTATTAATTTTCCCATTTTTTAGTGATTCCAAACCTACTATCATCATTCTTTCATGCCAGAAAGGAGAGTATGTATAAAGATTATATTAACTATAGTCTGATTTATCACAATTTTCAAGTTTAAATAATTTGCCGAGGCTTATCTTATTGAATAAAAAAATAATATATATTTATATTTATCAAGCGAAAGAAACTTAAAAGATTAAAACATTTGGGGTAAATATAAAAAGGGATAATTAAAATAAAAAAAGCCCTAAAAGCATAATGCTTTTAGAACCTTTTGACAGCCTGGCGACGTCCTACTCTCACAGGGGGAGAACCCCCAACTACCATCGGCGCTGAGAAGCTTAACTTCCGTGTTCGGTATGGGAACGGGTGTGACCTTCTCGCTATCGCCACCAGACTATTGATTTTTGAGAGTTATTCCCTCAAAACTAGATTATGAAGTAAAAGAAAAGAAACAAGTAATCTCACTTAGCTTACGCTAAGTTTTATTGTCCAGCTCCAACGCCTATCGCCTATCAAACTTCCGATCATCTCCCTACGATAAGTCAACATCGATTCACTTACGTTCATCGTGTTTCCTTTATCTCAGTCGAAGCTCTTCCAGTTTGTACGCCGATAAACAGGCGTTTCCGCTTTTCGTTTTAGTTAAGTCCTCGATCTATTAGTATCAGTCAGCTCCACATGT